>JAGLTZ010000040.1 GCA_023135015.1 Candidatus Latescibacterota bacterium | reverse complement strand
GCTGCAGCGTCCACCACTGCGGCTGCCGCCATGGCGCCGGCCGCGCCGAGCTCCATCTGGCATCCTGCGATCTCCGCGGCGAATGTGGCCCGCTGTGCGAATATCACTCCTATCGCACCGGCGGCCAGCATTGAGAACGAAACCGCATCCGGGTCGAGTTCTTTCTCCTCAGCCATGGTGTGGACGACGGCAGGGAGGACGCCGGCAGAGCCGGCGGTCGGTGCCGCACACACCACGCCCATACCGGCATTGACGTGCATTACCGCCAGAGCACGGGCGGCAGCGCGGGTGTGAATGCCGCCTGTGGCCAGATTCCCTCTCTGCTCAGATTCGTAGATGAGCCCCGCACAGGGTGTGAGGAGCTGTGGGCCGGGTGGATCTTCCTCCAGTCCCCTCTCTATCGAGGACTTCATCACATCGAACCGGTGTCCCATCTCTTTCAATATCTCGTCTTCGCCGAGCCCCAGCAGGACCGACTCGTATTCGAGTGCCAGCCGGCCGAGTGTGGCGCCGCGATTCCCGGCAATAGCCACCATTTCACCGGCGCTGCTCCACAGCTGTTTTCCGCGCTCGACGAAGAAGATTGGCTCGCCGGCCCATATTTCCAGCATTCCCGGAAGTGCCTCGATACGCGTCCTGGCCTCGGAGGGGAGGGGGGAGAGCCTTTTCCCGGACAGAAAGACCTTACCGTCGTGAGTGATTTCACTTGCTTCACCGGATAGCTCGCCGTCGGCTGCCAGCAGTTTACGGGCCTCCCCGGCGCTCCTGCTTTCCAGCTCCAGGGCTATCTCGTGGAACCTGCCCGTTATTTGTACGGGCCAGTCGTTGAGGCGTGTGATTTCTATCGCACCGCCGCCTGTCGATTTTGCCGACAGTCTCAACCTGCGCCCGTTTGCCGAGAGCAGGTCGATTTCGACAGTGTTGGGATGGTCGGCGTCCGGAATATGCTCTACTGAGAACTCGATCTGTTTCCCGGCTGAACCGGCCGCTTCCATGGACTGGTGGAAACGCCCGTCGGTGATGGGCCAGCCGAGCAGGCCCGCTGCAAAGGCCAGGTCGGCGCCCTGCTGGCTGTATACTTTGCCATACGAACCTTCAGGGTCGAAGACAAACCGTGCCTGCTCGAAATCCCCGCCCAGAAGCGACAGGGCAAGGGAGCCGATATGGTAGGCCCCGGCTGTATGGGAGCTCGAGGGCCCCCTCATGACTGGGCCGATTACATCGTTGAATATGCTGACTGCGTTCATGACGCCCTGTGTGCAGTCCGCCCGCCTCCGGTTCTGTCCGAGACGATGGCGAACTGGAAATTGTCCGGATTATTATGCAGATTCAGGTGTGTCCAGGGAATGGGCCCCTCGGCGACATCGATTTCCATCCGGCCCGGTTTCTTGCTGCAGCCGACCAGAGGGAAGGAAAAGACGGGCAGAATAAAAAGCAGCCGGGGATTATGGCGGGCGAGGAACATGGTTCTCATTGATGGCCTCCTGGAATTACCCTGTCTGTGCCGGGTGCAGGTTCATCCATGATATCGGTCTCAACGGGGCTCATTACCAGGCGGAAATGACCTGTTTGCCGAAAATGAATTGACCGGTGGAGAAGGAAAAATCGTATGGCACTGGAGAGCATCGACTGGGCATTCATCATCGCATTCTTCGCCATCGCGTTGATTGTCGGCGTATGGGTAGCCAGGAAGGCAGGAGAGAGCTCGTCCGAATTCTTCCTTTCGGGCAGGCGTATGCCGTGGTGGCTGCTGGGCATGTCGATGGTCGCCACGACCTTCTCGACCGACACACCCAATCTGGTCACCGATATAGTTCGCCAGAATGGTGTTTCCGGAAACTGGGTCTGGTGGGCATTCCTGCTGACCGGAATGCTGACCGTTTTCGTCTACGCCAAGCTGTGGCGGCGCTCGGACGTGATGACCGACATAGAGTTCTACGAGCTGCGCTACAGCGGTGCATCTGCTGCTTTCCTGCGCGGTTTCCGCGCGCTCTACCTGGGTATCTTCTTCAACATCATGATCATGGCGGCCGTAACACTTGCGGCCATCAAGATCGGTGGGGTACTGCTGAATCTCTCACCTGTCGAGACGATTGCTATTGCGGCATTGATTACGGTGATCTTCAGCATGCTGGGAGGCTTGAGGGGGGTCCTGCTGACCGACTTCCTTCTGTTCATTGTTGCTATGATAGGCTCTGTTGCTGCGGCGGTTGTGGCGGTCGGCCACCCTGATGTCGGGGGATTGAGCGGTCTGCTGACGCACGACCTGGTGAAGGGAAAGCTCTCCATCCTGCCCGACTTCGGCAATGCCGAGGCTCTGGTCTCCGTCCTGATTATCCCGATCGCCGTCCAGTGGTGGAGCGTGTGGTACCCCGGGGCCGAACCGGGAGGGGGCGGTTATATCGCCCAGAGAATGCTCTCAGCCAAAGATGAGACCCACGCTACGGGCGCCACGCTCTTCTTCAACGCTGTCCACTATGCCCTGCGGCCCTGGCCCTGGATACTCGTGGCACTGGCCTCCCTGATCGTTTTCCCGTCGATCGAATCGCTTCAGGAGGCATTTCCCCACGTCTCGGAGAGCATCCTGGGGCACGACCTGGCGTATCCAGCCATGCTGACCTTCCTCCCGCACGGATTACTCGGGCTTGTAGTGGGGTCTCTGATCGCAGCGTACATGTCCACCATCTCGACACACCTCAACTGGGGATCATCGTATGTGGTCAACGATTTCTGGAAGCGGTTTGTCAATAAAGAGGCCAGCGAGAAGGAGCTGGTCCGTGTAGGGAGGATTTCCACCGTTTTGATGATGCTGGTGGCTGCAGCTCTGGCGCTCTGGCTGGAAAACGCACTCCAGGCCTTTCATATCCTGCTTCAGATCGGTGCGGGAACAGGACTGCTTTTTATCCTCCGCTGGTTCTGGTGGCGGATAAACGCTTTCAGCGAGCTTACCGCAATGGTCGTTTCCTTCCTCGTCGCCGTATACGTGGAACTGGTACATCCTAACCTTTTCCCCGGGATAGAGCTGGCCGCCTGGGTCAAGCTTGTTTCAGGAGTCGCCATCACCACGACCGCCTGGGTCGTGGTGACATTCCTGACCAGGCCGACAGACCATCGGGTTCTCGCCGAATTCTGCCGGAAGGTGCATCCGGGCGGACCCGGCTGGCGGGTCGTCCTGGAGCGTGCCAGTGCCGAGGGCGATCGGATCGAGGAGGAGAGCAGGGGCTGGAACGTACCTCTTGGCATCCTCTGCATGGTCGCCGGCTGCTTCGCCGTCTACAGCACGCTTTTTGCTATCGGCTATCTGATCTACGGCAACCACATATTTGCACTGGTGCTGATGGCAGTTGCCGTCGTGTCGGTTAATTTCCTTTTCAGGGTCTGGAGAAAGGTCAGCGCGGGTTCGGCGGCCCGTTCGCCGGTGAGCTAGTGATCAGGATGAGCAGGTGAAAAGAGAGAAGGGTTAAGGGTAGTCTGAGATGGACAAAGCCGTGATACTGGCTGCCGGACTCGGTACAAGGATGCAGCGGGAAGATCCCTCTGCCGGGCTCACAGAAGAACAGGCGGCAATCGCAGCAGCAGGTGTAAAGGCGCTGATTCCGATCAACGGCCAGCCCTTTCTCAACTACAGCCTCAGCTCGCTCGCCCAAGCCGGATATCAGGAGGTCTGCATAGTAATCGGACCGGCCCACGATGCCGTGCGCCAACACTGTGAATCCCTGGATAGCCGGTGCCTGAGAATCGGGTTCGCCATACAGGAGAAGCAGATGGGAGGAGCCGATGCGCTTCTGGCCGCCGAATCGTTCGCGGGCAGCTCCCCATTCCTCGTTATCAATTCAGACAACTACTATCCGCCGGAGGTGCTTTCCGAGATCCGGAGTCTGGACGGTTCCGGCCTCGTGGGTTTCAGTGCAGACAGCCTGCTCAAAGGTGGGAAAGCAACGGTCGACAGGATCGCGAACTGCGCTCTGCTGGAGACCGACGACATGGGATACCTGGTCAACATTGTCGAAAAACCCGACCCGGAACTGCTGGACCGGATGACCGATCCGATCTGGGTCAGCATGACGTGCTGGCGTTTCGGTCCTTCGATCTTCAAGGCATGCAGGTCTATAGGGCTGTCGGAACGCGGAGAATACGAGTTACCGGATGCCGTAGCGTGGTCAATCAATACCCTCGGCGAGGTATTCCACATGATAACTTCCCAGGCCCTGGTGCTTGATCTTTCCCAGCGTGCCAACATCCGGCCCGTGGAAGAACGGCTGATGGGAGTCGAGGTGGAGCTGTGAGCAGCGGCTGTACACTGGAGCAGCTGTCCGACCGTGACACCATTGTGTCAAGGTTAAGTGCCTCGGGTCTGAGCCCGGGAGCTTCCCATGAGCTTGCCGCCCTCTTTGTGAGGTCGGCCGGATCTCTGCAGGGCGCAGGGCATGCCGGAAAGGGCGGGGTTTTTGCACTCTTCGTGCCAGGTCGGATCGAAGTGGTGGGCAACCACACCGACTACGCCGGAGGACGGAGCCTGCTGGCGGCCATTGAAAGGGGTTTCTGCGCGGTGGTGATACCGCGCGAAGACGCCGCGGTCAACGTAGTAGACGCAGTAATCGA
>JAGLTZ010000004.1 GCA_023135015.1 Candidatus Latescibacterota bacterium | reverse complement strand
TGGAGCTGCGTTTCAGATTCTCTGTTACCCCTGCTGGCGATGTCACTGCTATTCGTCCGTTGCAGAAAGGGGATCCTGCGCTTGAGGAGGCCGCAATAACCGCACTTCGGCAGTGGAGATTTCAACAATTGCCCCTGGCTTCGCCTCAGATCAATCAGGAAGCGGTTATTACTTTCCGATTCAAGATCCGGTCATAGGAGCCTGTCGGAGAAACGCTCCGGCTGTGGCTTGCGCTGGCATCCGGCAGGCTCCTAGACGGTTATTTGCCGCGATCTCTGTGTCAGGCTCCTATAGATCATGTTGAATTGCAAATTGCAAGACTTGTGTTGCGTACTGAACAGACTATGGCAGGAGCAAGTGCATGAAATTGTGCAGTAAGACCGAATATAATGCATTTATTTTATTGATGGACAAGAAGTTAACAGGTACTTATTCTTACCTGTCAATATTGGCATGGAATGTGCGCTAATACTATTCATGATCCATTCCACAACCTGTAGCCTGTAACCTTTTGGAGGTTGATTGTGCTGAAGCACAACGAAAAGGGTTTCACCCTTATTGAGCTGCTGATCGTAATCGTCATCATCGGTATCCTGGCTGCGGTGGCAATCCCGCGGTTCCAGGGTGTCTCCGACAAGGCGAAGATCGGCGCTGCACAGGCAGAACTGGCGACCGTCAAGAATGGTCTGGGTATGTACCAGGCGGAGAATGACTCCTCTTCATACCCGACAGCTGCGATTCTCGCTAGTCACGCTAACCTGATCACAGTGCTTGCGCCCTACGTGCAGATTCCCAATGCCACGGATGCAAATTTCGTGTGGTCGTCATACGCGAGAGCATCTAAGGACACATTCGTCCTGAAGTGTAAAGCTAAGGACCGTAGCAGTACGGAGATAGTGGTTACTCCTACAGTTATGACACCTTAGCTGTAATCGACAGCGTTGAAGGAAACACCGGGTAGCATCTTGCTGCCCGGTGCTTCCTTTCAATTATATTTATAATAGGCTGCCAGGGAGCCTGAGGGGGGTGCGGGAAGGTACTGAATGACGGCTGTTCTGGAGCTGATTGGGCCGTGGGTCGCCTTTACCTTGGGGGCCGTGACCGGCAGCTTTGCTAATGTATGCATCTATCGCATACCCCGACGCGAATCGATTATTGCCCCGCCTTCTCACTGTCCGCACTGTGCCAGCCCTGTCCGCTGGCATGACAACATACCGGTTTTTAGTTATATTCTTCTAAGGGGCCGCTGCCGGGACTGTGCCGGATCGATCAGCCCGAGATATCTGGTGGTGGAACTGCTTGCAGCTTCACTTTTCCTGGGTTTCTGGTGGCTCAACGGCGGAGCGGTTCTGGTGTTCGTTCTCGACGTGGTCTTCGTCACTGCACTTCTGATAGGAGTGGCGATAGACCTTGAGCACAGGCTTCTTCCCGACAAAATAACCGTTCCGCTACTTGTATTCGGCCTGGTCGCTTCGCTCCTTCCCGGCGGTCTTTCACCTCTGGAGTCCCTTATAGGGGCCGGTGCGGGCGGCGGCGTCATGTACGGAATAGCTGTCGTTGGTGATGCCGTTTATAAAAGGGATACCATGGGAGGTGGCGATATCAAGCTGGCGGCTGCTGTCGGCGCCTTCGTGGGGTGGAAGATACTGCTGGTTGCGCTCTTTATCGCCTTTGTTCTGGGTGCTGTAGGGGGATTGATATATCTGGCGATGGGCGGGAAGGATAAAACCATTCCTTTCGGTCCGTTCCTGGCAGCAGGTGCAGTGTTGGCGCTTGTGTTTGGCCAGGATCTATTATCATGGTACACTGGATTTCTGCGGTGAAGCCGTGAGGAATCAAATGCATCCGATGACAGGAAGACATAGGCTTTCATTCATATCCGGGTCGCGGATTCTCCGTCGGTTGACAGGAGAAGGTGCCGGCGGCTTCACGCTGATAGAACTGATGGTAGTAGTAGTGATTATCGGCATTCTCGGTGGTATATCTGCACCCACTTTCCGCGGCTACATGCAGATGCAGAAACTGACCGCTGCATCGCGGGACCTGGTCACAAGCCTGCGTTTTGCCAGGTTGAAAGCTGTGAATGAACGCAACCAGTGGGTGATTCTGTTCCAGGTGGCCCAACGCCAGTACGTAATATTCTCCGATGACGGCGGCGGAGGTGGACTGGCGACGAGCCCCTCGTTCATCGAGGACAACCGTGCAAACCTGAGGCCGGATCCCGGGGAAAGAGTATTTCCGCCTATCTCACTGCCCGGAGGTGTGACGTTCGGATATGTAACGGCCGAGGGTCTGCCTAACGGGATCACAACAAACAGAGCGATCTCCTTTGGCGGCTCTCCACAGCTGATCGTTTTTTACCCAAATGGCAGCGCACGGGAGACAGGTGTGGTCATGCTTCACCTGATGGATCGTATACAGGAGATGGATCCCACCGGTCAGCGGGCCATTGTGTTATACAAACCGACAGGGGCGTCACGTGCCTTGAAGTACAACCCGGCGGGGAACCCGCAGTGGAAATGACGGTAAGAAGTCTTCATAGGGTATTTTCTAGCGCACCGGTTTCCGGAAGGGTGCAACGGACCGTGTGCGGTCGCAGTGAAGTCCTGTCACAAGGGGAGCGGGGCTTCACCCTCGTGGAGGTGGTTATGACGATGGTGGTCCTATCGGTGGGACTGCTCAGTCTGGCGCCTCTGATGCTGGCCGTGGTGAGGGGGAATCGCTTTGCGCAGGATATGACTCTTGCCACATCGCTGGCTGAAGACCGGTTGGAGGAGATCCTTCACGACCCGAATTTCAGCCGGATAATCAAGATCAACTTCCCAGATGAAGCCCAGGGGCAGATACGACAGGGAGACCCGAATTACACAAAATTTGCGCGATCGGTTACAATTGTCGACAGCACGGATGCGCTGGGCAGGTGCGCAATGAAGAACGTGACCGTAAGGGTTTCATGGACAGGGCTCGCTAATAAAACCCTCTCTGTGACTCTGTACGGTCGGGTCGCCCGGTTCTAGGCAGTTCCCATCCGGAAACTCCGGATGGGAACTGGTAGGTTTCCGA
>JAGLTZ010000399.1 GCA_023135015.1 Candidatus Latescibacterota bacterium | reverse complement strand
CCCCTGTCTTGCAGAGCGCATCAAGCGCCCGTTCGATATGCAGACTCCCATACTGAAGGCCCCAGGAGGAACGGCTCAACCGGCCCATCAACACCACATCCAGTACCGTAGCTGGTACTGATATATCTATCTCGGCGTGCTGCGGCACATAGCCTATCCGGGAACGTACCTGCGCCGGCGGCATGCCGAAAACGCTCACCGCACCCGACTGCGGTTTCAGCAACCCGAGCATGATCTTCAACAGGGTGGTTTTCCCCCCGCCGTTGGGACCGATTAGACCCAGGTAATCGTCAGCTTCTATACGAAGAGTGATGTCCTCCAGCACTGGCTCGGGATCACCACTGTTCGGATAACGGAACGTAACGTGCTCAAGCTCGACCACCGGGGGGATCTGGTTCACCGCAGGGCCTCCGCGATTGCATCTGCAACTCTTCTGAGATTGGATGCCACACCGTACGCCAGCGGATCGATCACATTTATTTCGGCGCCGATGGCCCGGGCGGCGGCCCGTGCCGACTCACCGGCGATCTGCGGCTGGACGAAGATCACCGACACCCTGTCGCGCCGGGCCAGAACCTGGAATTCGGTAAGTTCATGGTCGCTTGGCTCCTTGCCTTCGATCTCGATCGCCTCCTGCCTCAGCCTGTATTCATCGGCGAAATAGCCCCAGGCCGGATGAAAAACGTAGAAAGCCCTGCCCTGCAGAGCGGACAGTTTGTCTCGTACGTAGGCATCCACTCCATCGAGCTCATTGAGGATGTCAGCGAGATTGGCCTGTATCTCGTCGGCCCGCCGGGGGTTTATCCGGCGGAGGGTCTCGGCCACGGTCGCGGCCTGAATCTTAAGCAGCCGCGGCGAGAGCCATATGTGCGGGTCCGCACCTTCATCTGCTTCAGGTGTATAATCGTGGCCCGCCGAAGGTGCTTCCTGGTGAGTGTGCTCCATCAAGCGGAGCGTCACACCCTCCCTGAAATCGACTACCTCCGGCCCACCTGAGGTCTGTACCGCCTGGAACCATCTGCCGTTTTCAAAGGGGACACCTACACGGAAATAGACATCCGCCTGTATCAACCTGCTGATCTGGATATCTGTCGGCTGATATGTCGCCGGGCTGTCCCCCGGTGAGAGCAGTGTAATCACGCCGACCTCCTTCCCCCCCACCCTCTCAACCAACCACGCCTGCGGAGGGATGCTCACCGCAACCGTCAGTTCTCGCCCTTCGGAGGACGGGGGCCTATCACCACTCCCACTGCATGCCGCTACGGCGGCCGCTGCCACAGCCGCCGGCACGAGCGCGGCTCTGTACCTCCGGGGAACCTTCATGGCTCAGCATGACCTTTCGCAGGATTGCGCTCAGACCCTACCGACTGTAAACACTCGCTGGAACTTACGCAACACACGACGTTACCTCAGCTGTTTTGTTCCACTGCCCAGTGCGATGTATAATATGGAATGCTACCGATCCGACTATTTTGAATACGTATCACCGTCCGCAGGCGCAGAAGCCGTGACCGGGGAAGGTGGAGGCAAATGGACCCACTACATTCTCTGAAGCAGAAGATCGGAACGTTCCCGAGGGTCGAGCTGGCCCACCTGCCTACACCTCTGGAGAAGATGGAGAACATGTCCAGTAGATATGGGATAAACCTCTTCCTCAAGAGGGACGACCAGACCGGCCTGGCCTTCG
>JAGLTZ010000398.1 GCA_023135015.1 Candidatus Latescibacterota bacterium | reverse complement strand
CCTATTCCGGGCGCCATCGGAGTAAGACCCAGTGCAGTCGTTACAGTCGTCATCATGATCGGTCGCAGCCGGTAGTGTCCCGCTTCGACTATTGCTTTACGCAACGGCCGTCCCTTATCCCGAAGCTGGTTGATGAAGTCAACCTTGATGATCGCGTCGTTCACCACAATCCCGGTCAACACCACCATACCCACAAGGCTCATGATATTAATGCCGGCGCCGAAGATCTCGAGCGCGAGGACGACTCCCACCACTGCCAGTGGAACAGTCGACATGATGGTGAAAGGGTGGATCAGGCTTTCGAACTGCGCGGCCAGGATCATATAGACGAGAAGTATGGCGAGCCCAAGGGCGAAGAAGAGGCTGCGGAAAGAACGCCTTATCTCTTCGTTCACGCCACCGACGACCACCTCGTAGCCGTCAGGCAGCTCCATCCCCAGCACTACAGATTCAACATCTGCTATCGCGTCATCCAGACGGCGGCCTTCAACACTGGCATAAACAGTGATCTGCCGGTTTTGGGCCTCGCGCCTCACCTCGTTAGGTCCTGTCGTATATCGCCAGTCCACCAGCTCCCGAAGGGGAATCCGCTCACCTCTTGCGGCACCCGATGGAATGGGCACACCCATCGAGAGGATCTGCTGCAGTGTCTCGCGGTTCGCCTCACCCTCCCGAACCAGTACCTCCACCTTACGGTCAAAATCCTGGAATTCGGTTGCCACATCCCCCTTTATCGTGGATGAGACCAGACTGACAACGCTGCCCACCGAAAGCCCGTACTGTTCGGTCACCCGCCTGTCCACCGTCAGCCTGATCTCCGGTTTGCCGACGGAGAAATCGGAGTGGACATCCCTCAACCCCTGTACACCTCCGAGCTGCTCCCTTACTTCATCCGCTAACTGCTGCATTATATCGAGCCGCAGCCCCCGGATCTTGACGGCGAGGTCGGCCTGGCTGGTACCGAGAATCTCGGTAAACGTGGTCTCCCCTGTGTTGAACGTCAGCTCCGCCCCGAGGATCTGCCTTCCCCGCTCCCTCAGGTCCGCTACCACATCGAAGGAGGAGCGGTGGGCGCGCGGTTTCAGCCGCACCCTGATGGTGGCTATGTTGATATCGGTATCCTGTCTGCCGAGTGCGCTCTCGCTCCTTACCAGACCGGCGTTCATGAAGACGTGCTGCACATCCTCCATCTCCAGCAGCCACTGTTCGATAACTCTGGCGGCATCCGCGGTCGCCTCCAGGCTGGTGCCCGCAGGCAGGACCATCTCGATACTGAATTCTCCCTGGTCGACCTGCGGTATGAGCCGCTTTTCCAGGCCGTATCCGACCCAGATAGCGAGAGCAACGAGTACCGTGCAGATGGAGAGAATTCTCCCCCGGTTATCAAGCGACCACTCCAGCGCGTTGTGATAGATGCGGCTGAATCGCTCAAAGATGTTGTCGAATCCCCTGAAGAGCGGGGCCAGCGCGTTCTGGACCACCTTCGAGACATGCCTGAGGCTGACCGAGGAACCGAGCACCACAATCCGGCCTGTACCCCGCAACAGTCTGATTGCCGCATCCACAAGCCACTTCAGCAGCTTCCACAACATCATGAAAGGCCACGCCACTATCCGCAGCAGACGTTTGAATAAACCGGGTGGCTTCTGGGGTGGCGTAAATTCCGCAGACAGGCCAGCCGTCCCATTACTGACACGGCCTGCGGACTCCTTCGCCACCCTGTCCGCACCCAGCTTTTCCTTAATGAAAGCCTCCATGTGGAGGAAACGGCTGGCCAGCATCGGCAGGATGGTGAGCGAGACGACCAGCGAGGCCAGCAGACTGAACGTGACGGTTAGGGCCTGGTCCCGGAAGAGCTGACCGGCCACCC
>JAGLTZ010000397.1 GCA_023135015.1 Candidatus Latescibacterota bacterium | reverse complement strand
AGCCCGTTCCCGGTCGCGTGCGGGTCTCTTACACCATACCACTTCCCGGAGTTGCGTTCAACGGACCCCCCGTGGGTGGCGCCTCCTCTCTGCGAGCCTACCATGGCGATGCAAGGCAGTGCGAACCTGGAGGCGCTACCCACCGAGAACGCAGAGGCCGTCGCCCAATCGCAAAGGCGGGTACGCCCCATTGATGTTCGGATTGGGGTCGCCCCGATATCTCTACAACCTGTGATGAGAGACTTCCTGCCTGGGGGGGGGCAGCTTCCCAGGCGGACTTGGTTTCGCGGCAGGGCAACTCGACTTGTCGGCCCACTGACCGCGCCGGGACTTCCTCTTCCAGGATTCGAAGGACTTCCCCGGCCGCATAGGCCCTGTTTCGCTTTCTTCCCGTGACTTCCTCCAGGATATTCTCCCTCTCCAGGACCTCTATCGCCTTCCGCGCTCCGGCGAAGGTCAGCCCCAGGGATGCCTGCACCGACCTCGTAGTCACCACCGGCACCCGGAAGACAAGCTCCATGAGCTGCCGTGTCGCAGGCGTCAGCTTCCTCTCCAGGCTCCTGTCGTAGTAGCTTCGGTGCAGGTCCAGCAGCCGGCGGGAACGCGCCAACGCGTCATGGCACTGCTCCACCACCGCCCGCAGAAAGAACTCCAGCCATTCCCTCCACTCGCCTCTCTGGCTCACCCGCAGAAGACGGCTGTAGTACTCCTGACGGTAACGCTCGAAGAAAGCGCTGAGATACAGCAGCGGCTTCGCCAGGATGCCCCGCTGGCACAGGAAGAGCGACACCAGCAGGCGGCCGATACGTCCGTTGCCATCGATGAACGGATGGATAGCTTCGAACTGATAGTGAGTCAGCGCCAGTTGAACCAGCTGCGGCAGCTCGGCATCGGCATGCAGGAACTTCTCCAGCCCGTCCAGAGCCTCCATCATCTCGGACACCGGCGGCGGCACATAAGTCGCCTCCTCAACCGCACAGTTGCCGGGCCCGATCCAGTTCTGGGAGCGTCGGAACTCGCCGGGAGCCGCCCGCTCACCACTCACCCCTTCCATCAGGATGCCGTGCAGCTCACGGATCAGGCGCAGGCCCAGCGGCAGCTCCTCCAGGCGCTTGATCCCGTATTCCAGGGCCTTCACGTAGTTCTGGACCTCCCTCACGTCGCGCTGCTTCTCCACCTTCGTTGCCTCGAACAGCAGCAGGTCGGATAGGGAGGACTGGGTCCCCTCGATGCGCGAGGAGAGGACTGCCTCTTTTCGCACGAAGGGATAGATCAGCAGGTGCGGATTGGGCAGGTTCTCCCCCAGTCCCGAGAGTTCCCCCAGCGCCCGGTCGGCCCTGGACAGAAGCGAGACCAGGGAATCGGTCCATTCCAGCGGCGGCGGCAGCGGATTGGGAACGAAGGCCCAGTGTCCGCGCGGGGTACGGACTACTCTACCCCAGCAAGCTTCGGTGAACTGTGACGGCTCCATGTTAAACAGCAGTTTAATAAGCCCGACCCTTATTAAACAAATCTCCCCTTTTGTTTAATAATACAACCCTTCTCTGCCGATGGCAACTGCCTGCCCCCGTCCTCACTGCTCACCCGTCACCCGTCACCTCCCATGTCAGTGGCGCCTGCGGGCGGAGACTTCCTG
>JAGLTZ010000396.1 GCA_023135015.1 Candidatus Latescibacterota bacterium | reverse complement strand
TCCATACGTACTCGTGCGGTCGCCGCAACGAAATCGGTGACCGATCCCCCCCTCTTCACCAGCTCGAAGCACTTCACCGCCTCAACCAGATCCTCGATGCGCGGGGAAGCCATGAAACCCACGTTTGCAGTTCCTTCACGGAGGAAGGCCGCGGTATAGACGAGGAACCCCCCACTCCCGGCGTACATGAAGTCAGCATATAGAACAGGTTTCCCCGACGCCGCCAGCGTCTGCACAACTCTGTTCCAGCAGTTCATCTGATACACGAGGTAGCCGTCAATATCAGCGTTCGCGTCCTGCTCGAGGATCACGGCAGTCTGTTCAGGTCCGTTCGACATCGACACCAGAAACTCGAACCCTTGACATAGTGCTGCAAGCTCGGTTGTGATCCGCTCCATCACCGGACGGAAATCGAATCCGATGTTCGGCCAGTCGGGAACGGTCTGCTGCTCACCGTGCAGCGCATACACGATGCGGATCCGCACCGGTTCGCCGCCCCGTGCATCGTGCAGGGGCGCGGGCAATGTCAGAGCCCCCATTGCTCCCGCACATGCTGCGCACCCTGTCCTCAGGAACTCCCGCCTGTTCAATCCGCACTGCGTACATCCCGGAATCCATGCATTCTTCTCCACGACAGTGCTCTCTTTGTATAGAGGTGGTCGATTATCTATCGCGATCACCGTCTGCGAGGGCGACGGATCGTCGATCATTATGCAGAGTACCGGAGAGCAGGTTCAAGCACCTTACAACGTCATAACCAGATCCCGAATCCGTATAGGGCGCGTGGCGGGGTGCCGCCGGCAGGCATTATCCGCTGAAGTAGAGATACGCGAGCAGGATCAGCCCGAGGACGAGGCACGATGTGATTATATCTCGCTTGTCCCAGCTGGCCCTCGACTCCATCCGGTCCTTGCCGGACGTCGTCGCGAAGGTCAGTCCTCTGATCCTCTCCATAGACGGCTCCTCCGTCATATAGCTGACCGCGATCATCACGATCACACAGACGACAAAGATGAGGAGGCTGAAGTACTGGAAGTAGATATTATTGATGATCCAGAGGAAGGAGCCCTCCATATAGCCGTTCTCGAAACCTGCAAGACCCAGGGTCACCGGGGTATCTACCGCCAGCCGGAACACACCCAGGACAAATCCAACGATCAGGGCCGACAGGCAACCCTTCGCGTTCAACCGCTTCATGAAAACACCAAAGAAAAAGACCACGAAGATAGGTGGTGCAAGGTAACCCTGGACGGTCTGGAGGTAATCGTACAGTCCCCTCGATCCCTGAATGACGGGGATCCAGAACAACCCGATCAAAACCATGACCATGGTTGCAACTCGGCCTATCCATACGAGCTTATGCTCAGAGGCGTCCGGCCGGAACTTCCTGTAGAAATCCATGGTGAACAGTGTGGAGCTTGCATTGAACACGCCGGCCAGCGAGCTCATCAGAGCGGCCAGCAGCCCGGCTACGACGATCCCACGAACCCCTATCGGGAGCACATAAGCGACCATGAGGGGGAATGCCGCCTGGCTCTCCTCAGCGATTGCCTGACCGTCGGCCCCCAGGAGGTGAGCGAATTCCGGTACTTTGCCGGAGACGGCCAGCCCGAAACAGATCATACCGGGGATGATGAAAATGAAGACGGGAAGGAGTTTGAGGAACGCGGCGAATATGGAGCCGCGTCGTGCCTGCTGCTCGTTTGGGGCGCCCAGGGCGCGCTGAACGATATACTGATCCGTGCACCAGTACCACAGCCCGATGATCGGCGCGCAGAAGAGCATGCCCAGCCAAGGATAGTTACCGTTGAAGTACCAGGCCATACGGCCGGCCTCTTTGACCGGCGCCCATGTTCCTTCCATACCGGCCGGGATCAGAGGCTTCCAGAGATTGAACATATCGGGGTCCAATACAGTGCGCAGCTCACCCCACCCGCCTATCTTGATGAGTCCGAATACGGTAACCAGG
>JAGLTZ010000395.1 GCA_023135015.1 Candidatus Latescibacterota bacterium | reverse complement strand
AATCTGTTGAGGGCCGGTTTCACCGGGAGGGTCTATCCGGTGAATCCCGGCGCGCCAGAGGTACAGGGCGTCAAAGCCTTTCCGGCGATTTCAGAGGTGCCCGGCGATATTGATCTGGCTGTCGTGATTGTCCCGCGTGATGCAGTTCTTCCTGCACTCGAGGCTTGTGGAGAAAAAGGGGTAAAGGCCGCCGCGATCGTTTCGGCCGGATTCAGTGAAACGGGTCCCGAAGGGGCGGAGCTGGAGCGCAGGCTTGTGGAAGTCGCCCGCAGGCACGGAATCAGACTGCTCGGTCCCAACTGCATGGGGGTCATCAATACCGATCCGGCGGTTTCACTGGACACCACCTTCAGTCCTGTCCCGGTCATTGCCGGGGGAGTGGGCCTGGTCAGCCAGAGCGGGGCCTTCGGTGTGGCGATCCTGAGCCTGGCCGCCGGTCTCAACCTTGGATTCTCTTCCTTCCTGTCGATCGGGAATGTGGCCGACATAGACGTTGTGGATGCCCTCGATTACTGGATGGAGGATGAGCGGACCAGGGTCATCGCAATGTATATGGAGTCTTTAGGTGATGTCAGTGACTTTGCTTCCAGAGCCAGACAGCTTTCGAAGCGGAAGCCGCTGCTGGCCGTCAAGGCCGGGCGATCGGAGGCGGGGGCGCGTGCGGCTTCCTCGCATACCGGCGCCCTGGCGACCGACGAGCTGGCACTGGAGGGTCTTTTCAGGCAGTGCGGGGTGCTACGTGCGCCAACGGTGCAGGATCTGTGCTACTGGGCGGCCGCCTTCGAGTCGTGCCCCGTACCCGAGGGTCGCAGGGTAGGCATCATCACAAATGCCGGAGGGCCCGCGATCATGGCGGCAGATGCCTGCAGCTTCCAAGGTCTCGAGCTGCCCGAGCTGTCGGAGGATGTCCAGAAGGCCCTTCGGGAATTCCTGCCGCCGGAGGCGGCGGTATTCAATCCCGTGGACATGATAGCCTCAGCTACACCCGGCGATTATCGGATGGCTGTTGAGATCGTCGCATCCGATCCAGTCGTCGACATGGTCCTGGTTCTGAACGTGACCCCACCGATCCTTTACAAGCCGCTGGACGTTATAGAGGCGATCTCAAATCTTGGCATCTCGGACAGCAAACCTGTAGTATCGGCATTCATGGCTGAAGATGCATTCTATCCCGAGGCCGTAAGAGTATCTGGTGTTCCCCCTGTATACCGCTTTCCTGAACCTGCAGTCCGCTCTCTACGAGCTCTTGTCGATTACTCAGAGATGCAGGCCCGTACGGACGAGTTGTACGATCGATTCTCTGTTGATCGAAATGTGGTCGAAGAGGTTATTTCGCGGCTCGATTTATCACATCGTGAGGGGGAAGGGAGTGCTCAGCTGCTTCCGTGCAGCGAGACTGCAGACCTGCTGGAGGCCTACGGCATCAGTCTACCCCGTCAGGAAGTTGTCATTACGGTCACCGAGGCTGCCGAAGCGGCGGAGCGGATAGGCGGAAATGTTGCACTGAAGGCGTTGGGCCTCGACGTATTGCACAAGTCTGACGCCGGCGCAGTAGCACTCCATCTGCAGGGCGCCGAAGAAGTACTCTCCGAGGCGACCAGGATCGAAGCAGCCGTCGCAGAGCATGGTTACAATGTCTGTGGATTCATCGTTCAGGAGATGGTGGAGGGAGGGGTGGAGCTGATTGTGAGCGTCCGTGAAGATCCGGAATTTGGGAGGCTTCTGCTGGTTGGTCTGGGTGGACTTTTCACCGAAGCGTTGAAGGATGCGCAGATTGGGGTCCTACCGGTCACACCGTCCGACAGCCGTGAGATGCTCCAGGCCCTGAAAGGCTATGGGGTCCTCACCGGGCAGGTGCGTGGGCAGGGCGCCCACATTCCCTCGATTATCGAATTGATGGGACGGGTCACACAGATGGCCGAAGAGCTCCCCCGGCTTTCGGAGATCGAACTCAACCCGGTCATATGTCTGCCTGAACCCGGCAGGTGCTACTCTGTCGATGCGGTGATACGCACCGGTCCGCTGGGCTGAAAAGCACAAATGAGCGACTACAGCGACTATAAAGTGGGCAGATGGGATCTTTCCGAGCTGCTGCCTTCAGAAGAGGAGGCTGTGATATCGGAGCGTCTCGAAAGCCTCGGTGAAGCTGTCGGGACCTTCGAGGCACGCCGGGCCGAGCTCGGAGCTGATATATCGGCGGAAGTCGTGATGAAGATTTTAAAGGAGTATGAGCATCTTATCGAGGAAATGCAGGTCCTCTCCGCGTATGGCTCGCTCCGCTTTGCCGCTGACACACAGTCTCCAGACGCCCTCACACTTCGAAACCGTATACAGCACGAGCTCACGGCTCTGGGCAATCGTACACTCTTTTTCTCCCTCTGGTGGAAGAACCTGGACGACGCCGATGCCGGGCGGCTGCTGCCTGACGGAACCGAACACACAGACTACCGGCACTTCCTGAAGGATCTGCGCCGTTTCGCTCCAT
>JAGLTZ010000394.1 GCA_023135015.1 Candidatus Latescibacterota bacterium | reverse complement strand
CGCAACGCAGCCGGTCGGGATACGGCGCCGCTCGAATGCCATGGTTGTTGCGTGACAGGGCACTAGAACACGTCTGTGAGATCTGTTTCGGCCGCCTCTTCGACTTCCTCCCCGGACAGAATGGTATCGATCTCCTCCCGTGTGCCGAGGTGGAGGGAGCCTACGCGCGAACAGGCGAACGCGGCGCACGCCGAGGCGAAATAGCCCGCACTCTCGCCCTTAATGCCGGTTAGCAGCGCGTATGAGAGGCCGCCGTAGTATGCGCCGCCCGCGCCTGTCGAATCCACCGCGGGACCGCCCAGGGCGGGGATGTTCCACACTTCACCGTCGTAGGTAAGGCAGCTTCCCTCCCTGCCGGCGGTGACAATGGTATAGCGGGGCTGGTAGGTCCTGTGCAGCTGCTCGCATGCCATCTCGGGAGTCTCCTCGCCCGAGAGCCGCAGTGCGGCTGCCAGGCACAGCTTCAGGATGTCGGTCTTCTGCAGGATGGCTTCCAGCTCCTTCGGTCTTCCCAGGCCCGCCTCCTCGACCAGGTAGATCGGATCGGTGTCCACATCGGTGAACACCATACAGTCGGCGGCGTGTGCGACCTCGATGGCCTGCAGAGTCGTACGAAGCGGAATAGTGCCTATGTCGGTGTGGAAGTGGAGGCAGTTGTCTATATAGCCCACCATGTTGGCGCTGACATTTTCGGCGGTCAGGTCACTCAGCACGTTCGGGAAGATTAAGGTGTTTCGGTCACCGTTCGGGGTGACCGTCACCCAGGAGAAGGGAGAACGCATACCGTCCCGCCGCTCGATGCCCCGTGTCATGATATTCTCGTCCTCGAGGTGCCTCAGGATACGGGAGCCGTCATCATCATCGCCCAGGATCCCCAGCCAGGCGGTGCTGATGCTCAGCCGGGCGAGCTGTATCAGGCTCAGCGCCGTCGCGCCTCCGGGTGTGGCCTCGAGTCCCTGACTGTGACGTATGCACTGCGAGTGCCCGAGTTCGGGAACCAGAGCTACATAGTTCATCATACAGGAACCTATCCCGACCACGTCCACGGTATCGGGGCAGGGGATGGTTCCACCTGCAGTTTCAGGAAAATCGTTCGGTATGTTAAACCCCGGCTCCGGGCTCATGACCTTATATTCCTCACATAGAAATCGTTTCGCACATCAATCCAGAACGGAGAGGCCGTAATCGAGGTCCTCCAGGATATCGCTGATGTCCTCGATACCAACCGAGAGACGGATCAGGCCGTCCGGTATCCCCATCGCCTCCCTTTCCGCCTTACTCAACTTGTAGTGTGAAGAGACCGCTGGCAATAGAAGCGTTGTATCCACGCTTCCAAGGCTCGGTATGATCGTGATCATCCGGAAGGCATCCACCACCTTCCTGACATCCTCAAGTTCGGCATCCACTTCAAAAGAGAGCATCCCTCCGAAGGCCCTCATCTGCCCGGCTGCGGTCTCGTGGTAGGGGCTGGATTCCAGACCGGGGTAATTGACCCTGCGGATCCTGGAGTGGGCCTCGAGGTGGCGGGCGATCGCCATGGCGTTCTCAGCTGTCTGGAGAACCCTTACCTTGACCGTCTTCACACCGCGCATGATGAGGAATGCAGCCAGGGGATCCATGATACCTCCAAGATCGACCAGGCGGGCGCGTATCTCCTTTATCGTATCCTCCGACCCTGCAACAAGGCCGCCGGTGGTATCCCCGTGGCCTCCCAGGTACTTCGTCAGGCTGTGAATCACCAGATCGGCCCCCAGCTCCAGAGGGCTCTGCAGGACCGGTGTCGCGAAGGTGCTGTCGGCCACAATAGCAGCGCCGGCCGTACGGCCCAGCCCCGCCGCCGCCTCGATATCAACCACCTTCAGGGTCGGGTTGGTGGGTGTCTCCAGATAGAGGACCCCGGCCCCGTCGCCCAGCGCCGCCTTCAGATCCGCCCCATCACCCGTTTCCGCACCCACATCAACCCATACCACCTCCACGCCCCACGGCTCGAGCACGCGCCTGAAGAACCCAGAGGTACCCCCGTACAGATCCCTGTAGGCGACCAGTCGCGCCCCGGGTCCAAGCAGCGTGAACATGGTGGTGCTTATGGCCGCCATTCCGGATGCCGCCGCTACCGAGTCCTGGGCCCCCTCCAGGGCTGTGACCTTGTTCTCAAGCGCCCGTACCGTCGGGTTCCCCATCCTGCTGTAGATGTAGTCCCCCTCTTTCGGCTTCAGAAACGCATCTTCAAGCGCCTTTGCGTTCGGGAAGCCGAAGGGGGCCGTCTGGTAGATGGGAACAGCGGCCGCACCTGTAGCCGGGTCTACACCCTCTCCGGCGTGGACGGCCCTGGTGGAGAGACCGGCATTTTTTAGAAGTTCTGACACTACAATGTCTCCAATCAGTAATCAGTTTCTGTCCGGAGTCTGTTCTTTGGACCGCGAGTCCGGCTTGTGCCGGCGAGCAATCGGCCCTTTTGCGCAGTCCGTAGTGTGGACCGCGAGTCCGGCGTATGCCG
>JAGLTZ010000393.1 GCA_023135015.1 Candidatus Latescibacterota bacterium | reverse complement strand
GCAGCGTAGGCAATCGGCAGGTCGGCCTCGCGTAGTATCGACTCGCGGTGGATATTTGTGACGGGAACCTCGGCAGTGGGTATCAGAAACAGGTCCTCCCGTTCCACCAGATACATGTCGTCGGCCAGTTTGGGCAGCTGGCCGGTCCCCACCATGCTCTCGCGGCGCACCAGCACCGGCGGCCAGACCTCGCAATAGCCGTTGAGGCCGGTATGGTGCTCGAGCATGAAGTTGACCAGGGCCCGCACCATCCTCGCACCGTTGCCGGTGAACAGTATGAAACCGCTGCCGGCTATGCGGGTCCCCGCATCGAAATCGATCAGCCCCAGGCTCCCGCTCAGCTCGACATGGTCCTGGATAGGATAATCGAAGGAGGGGGGCTCGCCCCACGTTTCCACGATCACGTTATCTTCTGGAGAGGCACCCGGGGGGGCCTGGGGATCGGGCAGGTTGGGAAGGGAGATCAGTTCCGTTTCCAGCTGTTCCTGCAGATCGGAGAGGCTTGTGTCCAGCTCCCTGATACGGTCGGAGATGGCGCGCGTGGCGGCGATCGCCTCCGAAGCGTCATTGCCCTCCTTCTTCAGCTCGGCGATCCGCTCGCTCGCCTCGTTGCGCTCCCTTTTCAGTGCGTCCGCTTCTGCAATCATCTCGCGGCGCCGGGCCTCCAGCGCCACCAGCGCCTCTATGTCGACCTCGACCTGCCTGGCTGCCAACCCTTCCACCAGGCGATCAGGATCTTTACGGATGAGCCGTGGATCCAGCATCCTCTGCTACTTCCCCGCTTCTGCGTTGGATTCGTTTCGGTACAGCCCGTGCTCCTCAATGTAGACGGCAACCGCCGGCGGCACCAGGTACCTGATGCTGCGGCCGGTCGCCACGCGCTCCCGAACCATGGTGGAGGAGAGGATAAGCAGGGGCAGCGATACAGTCACCATCCTGCTGTGCAGCTGGACCGGCCCCCCATCCAGGCCGAAGCCGGGCCGCTCGATAACAGCCACATCGGCCAGATCGAGAATAGCCTCCCATTCCCTCCACTCTGAAAAGATCGGTAGCTGGTCGGAGCCGATGATAAGAACCAACTCGTCCTCCGGGTAGTCCTCGTTGAGGCTGCGCAGGGTTTCAACCGTGAAGGAGATACCGCCGCGCCGCAGCTCGCGGTCGTCGACCTGGAACGATTCGTTATCGCGGATGGAGAGCTCCAGCATATTGAGCCGGTGCCGGGGTTCCACGACCGGCCCCTCGGGGCGGTGCGGACCGATCGTATAGGGGACAAACAGAATGCGGTTCAGATCGAACTCATCCAGTACACCCTCCGCGATTATCAGGTGTCCGGAGTGGGGAGGGTCGAACGCCCCGCCGAAGATACCTGTCCTCACGGCCGGGGAGGTGGAACTGCAGCCCCACCAGACTGTGAGCCCAGCTCCTTCAGCCGCTCCCTGGCGGCCTTCACATGTTTGGAGTCAGAGAAATCGCTGACTAGGGCGCCGTAGGCCACGGTCGCCTCCTGGTGACGGCTCAAACGGTAATACGCCTCCCCAAGCTCCCAGAGCGCCTCACCGATATATGAGGAGTCGGGGTAGAGCTGCAACAGTTCATGGTAGGCGAGCAGGGCGGCCCCCAGGTCCCCTTCGGTGCCAAGCTTCGAGTATGTAGTTCCCTGGTAGAGAAGTTTCCGCGCAAGCTTCTCACGGCAGCGGTATAGATAGTCGACCACCTCGCCAGTCATGTCGCTGCCGGGATAGTCGAAAAGGAACACCTGGAAAGCATCGACCGCCTTCCTTGTCCCGGTCTGATCCAGCTTGTAGCTCAGCGACTGCTCCCAGTGGCAGAGTCCGACCTTGAAGGCGGCATCGTCCACCAGGGTGCTCCTGGGAAAGGAGGAAACGATGATCTCGTATTCGACCAGGGCCTGGTAGTAATTCCCTTCGATAAAGTCGGCTTCCGCCATGCCGTAATGCGCGGAGTCTATGATCGCGCTGCCGGGCGCC
>JAGLTZ010000392.1 GCA_023135015.1 Candidatus Latescibacterota bacterium | reverse complement strand
CCCACCCAGTAAATACCTTCTTTAATCTTCCTTGCTCCCATTTTAGCTTCACCTTGTTTTAGTTTATTGATTTCAGGCATATGGGACACTACGCTGCAGCCCCTGCCCATGGCTTGATCCTCTCCAGCGTCTTGGCGAGGGCTTCTTCAGCTACCTCGGTGTCGTAGGCCGCCTGCGCCCGCAGCCAGTATCCGTTCGATAGGCCGAAGAACCGGCAAAGACGGAGATCGGTGTCGGCAGTGATAGTGCGCTTGCCGGCTACAATCTCACTGATACGCTGGGCAGGTACGCCAATCTCCTTGGCGAGGCGGTACTGCGAGAGTCCCATAGGTGCCAGGAACTCCTCGAGCAACAGCTCGCCGGGTGTCACAGGCTTAAGCTTTCCCATGGTCCATCTCCTCTAGTGGTAGTCCACAATTTCTACGTCTTTTACACCCGCAGCCGTCCAGCGGGAACAAACACGAAACTGGTCGTTTACGCGGATACTATGCTGCCCGGCACGGTCACCCTAATAACGTGTCGCGTGATTAACGTCAAGCGTGATTATTAAGAAGGGCGTCTATTTCAACATCGGTGGTATGGATGAGGCTGAAGAGCGCCGGCCGAGAGAACGGCGGCTGAGAGTTTCGGTTGCCTTCCAGGAATGGAGAGCTACTTTGGCGTAACCATCAACTTCCAGGATATGTGCGTGAAGCAACCGGACGACAACATACAAGAACGCAATTCCAACAAGGATACGGCGGTTCCTCCAAACCGTCTGTTGGAGGGCGCAAAGTTCGTTGTCTGGGTGGTAGTGATAACAATGGTGCTGCGCGTGTCGGTGGCGGAGGCATATCGGGTAGAGATGTCTTCGATGGAAAATACTCTCCTGCCTGGCGACACTATTCTGGGTAATAAGTTCCTCTACGGTGCCCGACTGCCGCTGATTGGTCTGCGTCTTCCGGCGATCCGGAATCCGCGTCCCGGAGATATCATCGTCCTTAAGCATCCGGTTGAGGCGGGCCAGCGGCTGATCAAGCGGGTGATCGCTATCGGCGGCCAGACGGTCGAGATCCGGGACAAACAGCTCTATGTGGACGGCCAGTTAGTACCCTTATCTGGAAAGGGCAAATTCGTGGACAACCATATCCTGCCCAAGGGGGTCTCGAGCCGCGATAACCTCGGGCCTCTTACGATCCCGTACCACAGACTGTTTGTAATGGGCGACAACCGGGACATCTCCCTCGATAGCCGCGGCTGGGGGTTTGTGGACAGGGATCTGGTGCTCGGGCACGCTGTCGTCATTCTCTATTCCTGGGAAAAGGACCGGACCCGCCCCATCTGGGAGCGGATCCGCTGGAGCCGCTTCGGCCATATACCTCACTGAAGGAAAGGGTAAAAGCATGTTGAAAGGAATACTGATTATCGGTGCGGCAGGATCATTGCTCTGTGCATTTGCCTTGCCGTCTTCGTCGCCTCAGATCACACAGGAAAACCCCTTCTTCAGCGAGTTCACGACTCCGTTTCAGGTTCCGCCCTTTGACCTTATTACGGAAGATCACTACCTGCCTGCCTTCAGGGAAGGAATCGAGCGGCAGAAAGAGGAGATAGAGTCGATTGCCACCAACCGGGAAGCGCCGACCTTTGCCAATACCATTGTGGCACTCGATTACAGCGGAGCGATGCTGACGAGAGTCAGCAATGTCTTCTTCAATCTGACATCGGCCCTCACAAACGATCAGATACAGGAGATAGCCAGGGAGGTGGCGCCGCTGCTCTCCAAGCACTCCGACGATATCCTGCTCGACCCCAGACTATTCCGGCGAGTCAAGGTCGTTTACGAGCAGAAGGACGATCTGGACCTGACCCGGGAGCAGCAGACGTTGCTTGCGAGGTACTACAAGGATTTTGTGCGCGGTGGGGCTAACCTCGGGGATACCGAACAGGCCCGTCTGCGGGAAATCAATGAAGCGCTCTCACTGCTATCTCTGGAGTTCGGCGAGCACGTTCTGAAAGAGAACAACTCGTTCGAAATGGTCCTGGACAGTGAGGCGGATCTGGCCGGGCTGCCCGAGGCTGCCGTCTCGGGCGCCGCCGAGGCCGCCAGGGAACGCGGACATGAAGGGAAGTGGGTCTTCACCCTGCACAAGCCGAGCCTGATACCTTTCCTGCAGTTCTCTGAGAGGCGGGAACTCCGCGAGAAAATGTTGAAAGGCTACATTTCCCGCGGTGACCACAATAATGAGTTGGATAACAAGTCGGTCCTGTCCAGAATAGCCGCACTCAGGGTAGAGAGGGCCAACCTGCTCGGATACCCGACCCACGCCGATTTCATTCTGGATGAGAACATGGCCAAGAAGCCCCGGAATGTGTATGACCTCCTGAACCAGCTCTGGGAGCCCGCCCTTGAGATGGCCCGCAAGGAAGCGCGGGATATGCAGGAGATGATCGATGCAGAGGGGGGCAATTTCAAACTGGAACCGTGGGACTGGTGGTTATATGCCGAAAAGATAAAGAAGGCCCGCTACGACCTGGATGATGAGCAGCTGCGCCCCTACTTCATGCTGGATAACGTCCGCAACGGTGCCTTTGAGGTGGCCACGAAGCTATACGGCATCACCTTCGAGGAACGGACCGACATCCCCAAGTATCACGAAGATGTCAGGGTATTCGAAGTCAAGGAGGCCGACGGCACGCACATCGGTATCCTGTACACCGATTACTTCCCCAGGGCCAGCAAGCGCGGCGGCGCCTGGATGAGTTCATACCGTAAGCAGAAACGTGAGAAAGGCCGGAACATCACCCCGGTGATCACCAACGTGGGTAATTTATCCAGGCCCTTAGGCGACAAGCCTGCTCTTTTAAGCCTCGAGGAAACGCTCACGCTCTTTCACGAGTTCGGCCACGCCCTCCACGGTCTGCTCTCTGACTGCACATATCCCACTCTATCAGGCACTTCGGTGCCACGCGACTTCGTGGAGCTTCCCTCCCAGATAATGGAGAACTGGGCAACTGAGCCGGAGGTGCTGCGCTCCTATGCCAGGCATTATCAGACGGGGGAACAGATTCCCGATGAGCTGATCGATAAGATCAAGAAAGCCAGCTTCTTCAACCAGGGGTTCGCCACGGTCGAATACCTTGCAGCGTCGTTCCTCGACATGGACTGGCACACGCTGACCGAAGCCCGGCAGATGGACCCGATCGCTTTCGAGAGGCAGTCGATGGAAAGAATAGGGCTTATCCCCGAGATCGTGGTCCGTTACCGGAGCCCCTATTTCAACCACATCTTTTCCGGCGGCTATTCCTCCGGTTATTACAGCTACATATGGGCAGAGGTGCTGGATGCCGATGCGTTCCAGGCATTCAAGGAGACCAGCCTGTTTGATCGCGGGACCGCACAGGCTTTCAGAGAGAACATCCTTTCAGCGGGCGGTACCGATGATCCGATGGCCATGTATGTTCGGTTCCGTGGAGCCGAGCCGAGCATAGATGCACTGCTGGCGCGAAGGGGGTTCAAGTAGAGAGGGTCTGTATCGGCAGCAATCAGAATCTGTTGTTATACCTGGACCAGAGATCGTCACCCAGTTCCCAGTATACAACTACCGTCTCCGTCGCGATTCTGTGGCAGTATTCGGTCAGGAATTTCTCGGCCCGGGCCGGGTCAATCCTGTACAGTCGCAGTGCTTCTTCCTCGATTTCCTTCTGCTTGCCGAAAGTTTCCGTCTCTATCGGCTCCCAGACCCTTCTGAGATTCTCCTTCATGTCCGCGTATCTGAAGTATGAAAGCTTGCTTGCCCGCCTGAATGCCCACCAGGCACAATCCATCCTGAAACGGTCCCTGCCGTCTACCATGTATGATTCCGGCATCT
>JAGLTZ010000391.1 GCA_023135015.1 Candidatus Latescibacterota bacterium | reverse complement strand
GAAATCGCTTATCAGGCGTGCGCTCTAACCGGGACTGAGCTATAGGCCCAGAATACCCACCCCTGCCGTTCCAACAGCTAATTATAGAAGGGACACCTCCCGTGTCAACACTCCAACGATGTGACCTTTTCAGCACCCTGATGAAGCTGATTCTCCCTCAATACCTCCAAACATTTACGACCTTGCACCCAAAGTTCCCCGACCGCATGATGACCAAGCATGACCGACTCCGTCCTCCGACATCGAGAGTCTCCTACCCACAATCCGGAGGTGCAGCATGCCTAAATCCGTTTCCAGACTTATTTTCGCTGTGGCGGCGCTATTCTGCGCAACCACCCCGATATTTGCCCAAACACGGCCAGGCCTGACCGATGAACAGGAGGCTGCGCGTTGGGCCTTGGAGAACGAGCTCCAGTCGATCGCGATCGTTGAACGGAAGCTCATGATCCCGATGCGCGACGGGATCAGCATCCCTGTCGACATCTACCGTCCCAGAGACACCTCCAAGCAGTACCCTGCAATCTGGGTTCGGACGCCATATAACTTCAACTTCTGGGACGTCAACAACGGCGTGCCTAGGAACATGTCCGCGGAGCTCAGGTCAGTCAAGCGCGGGTACGTCCACATCAACATGCAGGAGCGCGGGCATTTCTTCGCCGAGGGGAACTGGGGCATCCTCGGCCCACCGATCACCGACGGATATGATGAACTCGAATGGATCACGAGCCAGTCGTGGTCCAACGGCAAGGTCGGCACCACCGGATGTTCCTCAACGGCAGAGTGGCAACCCGCCGTCGCATCGCTGGGTCATCCGGGATTCGCGGCGATGAATGTGCAGGGGTTCGGCGCCGGTGTGGGGCGTGTGGGCCCGTATTACGAGCAAGGCAACTGGTATCGCGGCGGAGCCGTACAGATGTTGTTTATCGGCTGGCTCTTTTCAGAACAGAATCAGGTACGGCCGATGTTCCCGCGGGATGCGACGCAAGAAGAGTTGATCCAGGGGGCGAAACTGTTTGACCTCGCACCACGCGGTCCCTCCGTGGACTGGTCGAGGGCATACTGGCACCTCCCCCTGCAGGATATCATGATGGCCCAGGACGGGCCGCGCGGGATTTTCGCCGACGCGATGCCCGTTGCCACCGGTGGTGCGATGATCACGCGCACGCCGAACGATCCGGCGTGGTACCGGGGCGGGCTCTGGCACGACAACATGCCTCTCAACGTACCCGGGCTCTGGTTCATTTCGTGGTTCGACGTGTCTGTGGGACCAAATATTGAAATGTACAACCACGTACGTTCGACAGCAGCGGGTGATGTTGCCGACCAGCAGTGGGTAGTGTTGGCTCCGACCACGCACTGCGGGTTTCGCAGGACGGACACCGGGGCCGACGGTGCGCTGGTCGGCCCGATGGAATATATCGCAGGCGAGCGCAACTTGGGCGACGTCCGGTTCAACTACCAGGAGATCATGTTCCAGTTCTTCGACCGCTTCTTGAAGGGTGAAGGTGGTGAAATGCTCGACACACTACCGAAGGTTCACTACTTCACCATGGGAAGCAACGAGTGGCAGTCAGCGGACACATGGCCGCCCGAGGGCGCGGAGCCGATGACGTTTTACCTCTCGAGTGGTGGGCATGCGAATACGCTGACCGGCGACGGTATGCTGACGATGTCACCGCCCGGCACCGACCAGCCGGACTCTTTCACGTATGATCCGATGAATCCGGTCATGTCCCACGGCGGCAGCGCCTGGCCCACCGGTTCTGTCGACCAGCGCGAGATGGAAAAGCGGCCCGACATTCTAGTGTACACATCAGAGCCGTTCAGGGAAGGTACAGAGGTCAGCGGGTCGATCGTACCGACGCTCTACGTTTCGTCTGATGCCAGGGACACCGATTTCACCGTGAGGGTGATCGACGTGTATCCCAACGGCCCAGCCTACAGCCTCGACGAGTCCATCCAGCGTATGCGCTATCGCGAGGGCTACGACCAGCCGCCGGTGTGGATGCAGCCGGGGGAGGTGTATGAGGTGACGCTGCAACCGCTGGTAACGAGTAACTTCTTCGATGTGGGGCATAGCCTTCGCATCGAGGTGTCGAGCAGCAACTTCCCGCGGTTCGACCGGAACCTGAACACTGGCGGGAACAACTACGACGAGACGGAAGGTGTCGTAGCGCACAACGTCGTGCATCATTCAGCGCAGTATCCGTCGAAGATCACGATTACGGTG
>JAGLTZ010000390.1 GCA_023135015.1 Candidatus Latescibacterota bacterium | reverse complement strand
CACGGCGACGGCCAGTGGAAAGCGATAAAGGACTACGCCGACTGGATGGAGCAATCGGCCAAGTAATCCGACCGGCTCGCGACCGACCCCAACCTGCTGTATTCTCCTGCTGAGTCGAAGTGCATCCAAAGGGGAGGAGTGTTGTTGATGGCCCTTGTGAAATCTTCTAAAAGACTGAACCGACCTGCCGGCCTGATGGTTTGTCTCCTGGTCACCGCGACACTACTGGTGATAACCGGTTTCTCCCGTCAGGGTGCAGGAGGCCTCAGGTTCGAGGTGACCTTCCCGGCTTCGGTCCGAATTGAGGCCGTCACTGGCCGTATGTTCTTGATAATCACAAGCAGTCAGCGGCGTGAACCGAGGTTGCAGGTGTCCAGGCGGGGCGCCCCCTTTTTCGGCGTGGACGTAGAGGACCTTCTACCGGGTGAGGCAGCAGTCATAGATGCCACCACGCTCGGCTCTCCGGTCGAGAATCTGAGGGATATACCGCCGGGCGAGTATTTCGTACAGGCCATGCTGAGCATCTACACGAAGTTCGAACGAACTGACGGTCACACTTTACGGATGCATATGGACCAGTGGGAAGGCCAGAACTGGCGCCGTTCGCCGGGCAACATCTACAGCGATGTGAAGAAGATTTTCATCGATCCTATGAGCAATGGCGTCGTCCGGCTCGAAGTCACCAATATGGTGCCGCCAACCGAAATGCAGCCCGACACAGAGTGGGTAAATCGCTTCCGGATACAGAGCCGGCTCCTTACCGAGTTCTGGGGATATCCAATCTATATCGGCGCCACCATCCAGCTCCCGAAGGGTTACGGCGAACATCCCGGTGTGTACTACCCGACCGTATACCGGCAGGGGCATTTCTCAACCCGCGCACCAGTAGGGTTCGAGAGGCCGCCGGATTCTGCCCACAGCCGGAGCCGGCAGGTCTATGAGGAATGGACGTCGGAAGATTTCCCCCGGATGCTGGTAGTGACTTTCCAGCACCCCTGTCCCTATTACGACGACTCCTACGCAGTGAACTCGGTGAACGTCGGCCCGTACGGGGACGCGATCATGCAGGAACTGATCCCTGAGGTCGAGAGGCGGTTCCGCTGCATACGCAAGCCTTACGCGCGTGTCCTGACCGGCGGTTCTACGGGCGGATGGGAATCGCTCGCGCTGCAGGTCTGGCACCCCGACTTCTTCGGTGGCACGTGGTCCTTCGCTCCCGATCCTGTCGACTTCCGGAACGTAGAGGGAATAAACATCTACGAGGACCGGAACGCTTTTTACAAGGAGCATGAGTGGGCGAGGGTTCCCATCGCCAACACGCGCAACACTCTGGGCGAAGTCCGGTTCACTTCCAGGCAGAGGAACTACTTCGAGCTGGTAATGGGAACGAAGGGAAGATCGGGCGAGCAGCTGGACATCTGGAGTGCTGTGTACGGACCCCTGGGGGATGACGGCTATTTCAAACCGCTCTTCAATAAAAGGACCGGAGATATTGATCCGGAGGTGGCACAATACTGGAAAGAAAATTACGATATCCGCCACTACCTGGAGACGAACTGGAGCACCGTCGGGGAAAAGCTCGTGGGCAAACTGCACATCATCTGCGGGGATATGGACAACTTCTATCTGAACGTCGGGTGCTACTACCTGGAGGAGTTCCTGGAGAGCACCACAGACCCGTACTATGACGGCTCCTTCACGTTCGGTGCGAGGGGAGGTCATGGTTACAGACCCGAAGAGCTCTCCGGCCTCAGGCTCTACCGGGTCATGGCTGATCATATCACAAAGCACGCGCCTCCAGGGGAAGACACAAGCAGCTGGAAATACCGGGCTTCG
This sequence comes from Candidatus Latescibacterota bacterium, assembly GCA_023135015.1. Classification (GTDB taxonomy): domain Bacteria; phylum Blakebacterota; class Blakebacteria; order Blakebacterales; family Blakebacteraceae; genus JAGLTZ01. Next base: position 248 of record JAGLTZ010000390.1, on the reverse strand, counting down.
GTTCGCGGTCAGGAAGGATTCGAGGAGGACACCTTCCAGACTTCAGCGGGTGATCTGAAGATAACCTTCGTCGGGCACGGTACGCTGATGTTCACCTTCGGGGGAAAGGTGATCCATATCGATCCGGTTTCCAGATATGCGGATTACGACAACATGCCGAAGGCGGACTTGATCCTGATAACCCACGAGCACGGCGACCACCTGGACGCAGGTGCCATCAAGGCCATCTCGACCGAAGGAACAAAACT
>JAGLTZ010000039.1 GCA_023135015.1 Candidatus Latescibacterota bacterium | reverse complement strand
GACCAGACAATCAGCTTTGAAATAGCCTCAGGGCTCGAACCCGATGTCGTGCACTGGTCCAACTACCCGATGACGGTGGCCCGGAGAATCGCCCGTAACTTCCCGGGTACGCTGCGGGGAGCTGATATCGCTTTCGCCAGCAATTTGCCGGAGGCTGCGGGCTTGAGCAGCTCGAGTGCTCTGATGGTCGCGATATTTCTGGCACTCTCACGGGTGAACGATCTTCCCTCGATGGCGGAGTACAAGGAGAACATCTCCTCTTATGAAGAGCTGGCAGAATACCTGGGCAGGGTCGAGAATGGACGGAGTTTCGGCACGCTCGAGGGCGACATGGGTGTAGGTACCACAGGTGGATGCCAGGATCACACGGCTATTCTGTGCGCCAGAACAGATTGTATCGCCCAGTACTCCTACGGTCCTGTACACTTGGAGTATTCGATCGAGTGGCCTGACGATTATCTGTTCGCCGTAGCGGTCAGCGGAGTCGTGGCGCCCAAGACAGGCGACGCGATGGTGAAGTACAATCGCGCATCCCGGTTAATGGAAATCGTGATCGAACTGTGGCGTCGGGCTGCCGGGCGGAACGATCCACATGTTGCCGCCGCCCTTTCGAGCTCTGTCGATGCGGCTGACCGGCTTCGCAGCATCATCCGCGATTCGAAACATCCCGAGGCAACGGCAGGTGATCTCCTTGATCGGTTCGAGCATTTCCTGGCCGTGAGTGAGGATATCGTTCCCTCGGCGGGCACAGCTCTTTCCAGAGAAGATATCGATACATTCGGCAGGCTTGCCGATCGTTCCCGGGTGCTGGGGGAACGACTTCTGAAGAATGTGGTTCCGGAGACGGCGTTTCTGGCGGATTCGGCACGTGAACTGGGTGCGGTGGCCGCATCCCCTTTCGGGGCCGGTTTCGGAGGCAGCGTCTGGGCCATGGTCGAGGCGGAATTGGCAGAACGATTCTGTGAAAGTTGGGCCGACCGCTACCTGCACCACTTTCCGCAGAGTGCGGGTGATTCGTCCTTCTTTCTGACAACTCCGGGCCCTGCTGCTTTTGAATTATACTAAGAGCGTTTCTCCGACAGGCTCCTAAGGACCGCCTGAGTATTCCCCGGATGGGTACTATATGTCGTTCTCGCCGGGTGGAAGATCCGCAGCGATCGCCTTGACAGTAGCCAGGAAATCATCAATATCCGCGGTTGATAGTGCATCGTTCAGGCATACGAGCCTGATCACACGGTGGCCCCATACAACACCGTAGCCGATGACTGCTAGTTCCCGCTCCCGGAGCGACTGGCAGATCTGTTCACTTGATTTTCCGGCTACCTCGAAGCAGACGTTGATCGATTCCGGATAAAACGTCAGCGCCAGGTCGCCGTCAGCCTCGATCCGGTCGGCCGCATAGCGGGCGAGTGCAAACTGTTTCTGAACCTTCCTCTCGTACCCTTCATCTCCGTGGTACCGCCACGCTGCCCACAGCTTGAAGGCATCGTTGCGCCGCCCGCACTGCAGCGACCTGGTGCCCGGATTGAGTTCGTCATCTTCGGTCTGGAAGAGGTATTCGGCCTGCTCATAGAGGTTTGCCGACAGGTGGGCCCTGTTGCGGAATAGTGCGGCCGAGCACACTACAGGCACACCCATCATCTTGTGCGGGTTCCAGATGAACGAGTCGGCCTTTTCCGATCCAGCCAGAAGGTGCCGGTGCTCCCCGCTCATCAGCACGCTCCCCCCGAATGCGCCGTCGACGTGCAGCCATACCCCGTGTTCGCCTGCCACTTCGGCAATGTCGGCAACAGGATCGAACGCTCCCAGCACCGTAGTGCCTGCTGTTGCAACAATTGCAACGGGCAGCCGTCCGGCCGAAATGTCTTCGGCGATCGCCCTGTTCAAGGCATCGACATCCATCCGCCCGCTAGGGTCCGTCCGGATCTGACGGACGTTAGCTCGGCCGATACCGATAACACCCGCACTCTTTGTGATCGAGTAGTGGCTTTCGGAGGAGGCGTACACAGTCATCGGCCTGCCGCTGTGACCTGTCTCCCGGAGACCGGGCTCGGCCTCGTTCCGCGCGACGGCCATCACAAGCAGGTTCGCTATCGAGCCACCGGGGCAGAGTATCCCGTCCCCGTGCTCGAACCCGACCTTCCGGCACATGCGGCTTACCACTTCCTGCTCGATCAGGACGTGAGGCCCCGCGGCCTTGAAGGTATACATCGATGTATTAATGACTACTGCCAGAATCTCGGCCAGCGTCGCCACTGCATCCCGTCCACCGAAGAGCTGGTTATAGAAACATCCGCTACAGGTTTTAGGAGTAAATGCGAGCACCTCGCGGATCAGCTGGATGAATTCATCATGGTCGAGGCCCTTCTCCTGCAGTGACAGGTCCAGATCTCCCAGGAGTTGTTCGGGTGTACGGTAAGGAGCGACTGGCTTCTCCTCTTCAGACCTGATGAATTCCAGGGCCAGTGAAGCCGCATCGCTCAGCGCTTCCTCGATATTCAGCACGGTATTTCCTCCACGAGCAGGATCGGTTTGCATTACGGTAACACTCTTCCATGTACCGGCCCCTACCGGATTTACTATAAATAAGGTACAGTAAATAAAGTACAGTCAACTCAGCTGGAAGCAGATCCATAGAAGTGGAGAGGGCCTTACCGAGACAGTTACCGCTTATCGAGAGAGGCGAGACCGATGAAAAGGAAGAAAGAGTGGAGTGTTGCCTTCGCAGCGCTCCTGTGTCTGGTGGTCGCGGCGCCGGCCGCTGCGCAGAACATCCACGATACGAGGCTGCTTAACCAGCCGGCGGTGAGCGAGAACCATATCGTCTTTGCCTATGCCGGTGACCTGTGGGTTGCGAACCTGGATGGCAGCGGTGTCAGGCGGCTTACAACCCATGTGGGGACCGAGGTGAATCCCAGGTTCTCGCCCGACGGCCGTCTGATTGCGTTCAGTGCCCAGTACGAAGGCGTCTCCGATGTCTACGTCGTGTCGGTGGAGGGTGGAGTCCCGAAGCGGCTCACCTGGCACCCCGGTTCGGATGTCGTGCAGGGCTTCACGCCCGACGGCCATTCGGTTCTTTTCACCTCCCCCCGCACTGTTTTCACCAACCGGTTCGCCCAGCTCTTTACCGTTCCGGTGGAAGGTGGACATCCCGAGAAGCTTCCCATACCCAACGCCTACAAGGCCGCCTACTCGCCCGACGGCCGGATGATCGCATACACTCCGCTCGGCGAGCGTTTCCTGCAGTGGAAGAATTATCGGGGCGGGACGGTCTCGAGGATCTGGCTCTACAACACCAGGAGCCATGAGGTAGAACAGATACCCCAGCCCGAGGGCAGGTGCAACGACACCGACCCGATGTGGATCGGGGACAGTGTCTACTTCCGTTCAGACCGCAACGGTGAGTTCAACGTTTTTTCCTATGACCTCCGTTCGAAGGGTATTGAGCAGCTGACAGGCCACGACGACTTTCCTGTCGTCAACGCTTCAGCCGGCGGAGGGAAGGTCATATATGAACAGGCCGGTTACCTGCATCTCTACGACCCGGTCACCGGGCACGGCACGAAACTAACGGTAGGTATCGCGGCCGACCTGGCCGAGGTGAGGACGCGCTACGTAGAGGGAACCCGTTTCATCCGCAATGCCGGCATCTCGCCTTCGGGAGCCAGGGCTGTATTCGAATTCAGAGGTGAGATAGTCACCGTCCCCTCCGAAAAGGGGGACCACCGGCATCTCACATCCACGTCGGGTGTGCATGAGCGCTCACCGGCCTGGTCTCCCGACGGGAAATGGATCGTCCACTTCTCCGATGTTTCCGGCGAGTACGAACTATGCATAGCCGGTCAGGACGGCCGTGAGGATGTCCGCACTTTTAAGATCAACGGAGCGGGATTCTATGAGGATCCGAAGTGGTCCCCCGACGGGAAGAAGATCAGTTTCAGCGACAACTCATGGTCGCTCTATATGCTGGATATTGAGTCGGGCCGGGTTGAGAAGATCGCCTCGGAAATCCTGTATGGTCCCGTAAAGATCCTTCACCATGCCTGGTCGCCCGACTCGCGCTGGCTCGCATACACACTCTACACATTGACCTATTTCCAGCAGGTCTACCTATACTCGGTGGAGGAGGGGAAGTCGTACCCTATCACCGACGGCTTGAGCGATGTAACCGAACCGGTTTTCGACGAGGGGGGGAAGTACCTCTACTTCACTGCCTCCACCGACGCGGGTCCCGTGCGCAGCTGGTTCGCCATGTCCAATGCAGACATGGAGATGAGCAATTCCCTTTACCTGGCCGTGCTGCCCAAGGGGGAGATCTCGCCATTTGCCCGAGAGAGCGATGAGGAGATCGGGGAGCAGGAAGCCGGCGAGGAGGAGAAACCTGAGGAAAAGAGTGATGAAGAAGTCCATGTGGAAATAGACTTCGAAGACCTGGACCAGCGTATCGTAGCACTACCGTTCGGGCCGGCAAATTACTACAGTCTTCAGGCCGGCCCTTCGGGACAGCTCTACTACCTGAAGAGGGAAGAGGGTCGGGAGACCAGCCTCAGGTGCTACGACCTCGACAAGCGAGAGGAGGAAACGCTGCTTGAAAACGTCAGCAGCTTCTTCCTTTCCGCAGATAACAAGAAGGTCCTGATCCGCAGCGGCAACAACTGGTCGATCGCCGGCGCCACCGGCAAGATCAGTCCCGGATCGGGCAAAATCACCGCGGACCAGATTCAGGTACGTGTCGATCCTCGCGAGGAGTGGGAGCAGATCTTCAACGAGGCGTGGCGGATCAATCGCGATTATTTCTACGACCCCAACATGCACGGCGCCGACTGGCCCGCCATGCGCGAGAAGTACCGGATCTTCCTGTCCGACTGCGTCACGCGCGCGCAACTCAACCTGGTGATCCGGTGGATGTGCTCCGAGGTCGCGGTGGGGCACCACCGCGTGGGAGGCGGCGACACGCCGAGCCGTCCGGAAACGGTTCCCGGCGGCCTGCTGGGCGCCGATTACGAGATCCACCGGGGACTCTACCGCTTCAAGAAGATCTACGGCGGTCTGAACTGGAACCGGGCCCTCCGCTCGCCTCTCACAGAGCCGGGGGTCGATGTCAAGGCAGGCGAATACCTTCTGGCTGTTGGAGGGGTGGATCTGCGTCCACCTGAGAATCTGTACAGCCGGTTCGAGAACACCGCGGGCAAGACCGTCGAGATCACCGTGGGACCCAACCCGAACGGCCGGGACTCCCGTACGGTGAAGGTAGTACCCATCACCAATGAATACGCGTTACGCAACCGTGACTGGGTCGAAGGTAACCTGAAGAAGGTGGATGAAGCCACCGGTGGCCGCGTGGCCTACGTATACGTGCCGAACACGACCACGCTCGGTCACACCTACTTCAAGCGCTACTTCTACCCCCAGACGCACAAGGACGCGATCATCGTCGACGAGCGCTTCAACGGGGGCGGTTCTGTGGCCGACTACTACATCGACCTGCTCCGCCGTCCGGAGATCTGCTACTGGGCCATGCGCTATGGAGCCGATCTCAAGACCCCCCTCTCGGCGATCCAGGGCCCCAGAGTGATGCTCATAGACGAAACCGCAGGTTCAGGTGGCGACCTGCTTCCCTGGATGTGGCGTAAGCTCGGCATGGGCAAGCTGATCGGGAAGCGTACGTGGGGAGGCCTCGTGGGTACCCTGGGCTTTCCGGTCCTGCTGGACGGCGGTTATGTCTCCGCCCCGAACCTAGCCATATGGACGGAGGACGGCTTTGTCGTGGAGAACGTGGGGGTGCCGCCGGATATCGAAGTCGAGCAGATGCCGGCCGATGTCATCGCCGGTCGTGATCCTCAACTGGAGAAGGCCATCGAGGAGATCCTGGAGCAGCTGGAGGCCAACCCTCCCGTCAAGCTGACCAGACCACCTTATCCCATACGCGTCAGAAAGAGGTGATGTAACTGGTTTCCTAGGCGGAAAAGAGCCGTTTCCAGACGGGAAATAACTGGGGGAGAGGAGAAGGGCTCCTTATAAACGTATGAAAGCGATTCATACAGCAAGGCTGCTCGAGCCGCCGGCCGGCACGGCCCTGCCGGGTATGAAGATCCTGATGATATTCGGGATCCTGGTCTCGGCCTGCGCACACATCCCCGGGGGTGGGGCAGCCCCGACGATCGATCTCGTCGAACTGAGGCGGACTTTCGAGATGGGTCTCGATGTCGCCGAGCATTATCGCATCCCGGCGATACAATCCCGCCGCTTCACATACGAGGAGTTGTGGGCAGCTCTGGAAACCCCTGTCGGCGCGCCGGTTTTCCAGGTGGAAGAGGTGGGCAGATCGTTACAGGGGCGTCCAATACGGACGGTCACCTTCGGGCACGGACCGACTGCTGCTCTTCTCTGGTCTCAGATGCACGGTGACGAATCGACGGCGACCATGGCGCTCGCCGACATCATCAACTATTTCTCCGACTCCTCTCCCGATCCGTTCAGAGAGAACCTGCTCGATCGATTGACGGTGGTGCTGATACCGATGTTGAACCCTGACGGGGCGCAGCTCTTCCAACGGCGCAATGCGGTCGGGATCGATATCAACCGCGATGCACGACGGCTTGCCACACCGGAAGCTCGTGTGTTGAAGAAGGTCAGAGACCGGGTTCAACCGCA
>JAGLTZ010000389.1 GCA_023135015.1 Candidatus Latescibacterota bacterium | reverse complement strand
GGATCCCGTTGATGATCTTCGACCAGCTCACACCGTAGTCGTGTGTGACGAAGATGTGGGGTGTGAAGTCGTCGTTCTCGTGGTTGTCCACTGCCAGCCAGGCGGTGCCGGCATCGTGGTATGAAGCCTCGATCATGCTGCACAGACCCCACTCCGGCATCTCGGCCGGGGTGATGTTCTTCCACGACGTGCCGCCGTCGGGGGTAATGTGGACGAGCCCATCGTCGGAGCCCGCCCAGATCAGCCCCGGGGTAATAGGGGATTCGGCCACGGTGAAGATGGTGGCGTAATACTCCACACCGGTGTTGTCATGGGTAATGGAGCCGCCCGAGGGACCCAGCGTGCCGGGGTCGTTGCGGGTCAGGTCAGGGCTGATCTTTTTCCATGTCTCGCCACCGTTGGTGGTCTTGAGCAGGTACTGGGAGCAGATGTAGAGCAGGTTGGGATCGTGGGGGGAGTAAACAATTGGGAAGGTCCACTGAAACCGGAGTTTGGAATCTTCTGCGCCGTGGCCCATCGGGTTGTCTGGCCACGCGTTAATGTTGCGGGCCATATCGGTCCGGTGGTCCAGACGGACCAGGTACCCTCCGTAGCTGCCCCCGAAGACTATATCCGGATCGTCCGGCTTGGGGGCGATGTAGCCACTCTCACCGCCGGCGGTCGGGGTCCAGTCGTTGAAGCCGATGCCGTTGCCCTGGGTGCGGCTGGCGATCCGCACGGTGCTGTTGTCCTGCTGGGCGCCGTAGATGCGGTAGGGGAAGTAGTTATCGGTGGTGACGTGATAGAACTGGGCGGTGGGGATATCCTGCTCTGTCCAGCTCTCGCCCCCGTCGTAAGAGACGTTGGCGCCTCCGTCGTTGGCATTGATCATCGTCAGGGGATCATCCGGGTTCAGCCACAGGTCGTGGTTGTCGCCGTGGGGGACCCGGATGGTGTCGTAGGTCTCACCGCCGTCGGTCGATTTGTAGAAGCCGGTATTGAGGACGTAGACGGTGTTTTCGTCTTTCGTGTCGGCATAGATGCGGGTGTAGTACCATGCCCGTTGCCGGAAGCGGCGGTCGTTGTTCAGCAGCGTCCACGTCGCGCCGGCATCATCGGAACGGAATATGCCTCCATCCTCTGCCTCGACGATGGCCCACACACGGTTCGGGTTCACCGTGGAGACGGCCACGCCGATCTTGCCTGTTGTCCCGCTGGGAAGTCCCGGGTTCCTGGTGATCTCACTCCACGTTTGGCCGCCGTCGGTGGTCTTGAACAGCTTCGAACCCGGACCGCCGCTGTTCAGCGAATAAGGCGTACGCCACGCCTCCCATGTGGCGGCGTAGAAAACATCAGGGTCGCCGGTGAGCATGGAGATATCGACCGCGCCGGCCCGGTTGCTGACATGGAGGATCTTCTCCCAGTTCCTACCGCCGTCGGTTGTCTTGAACAGCCCGCGCTCTTCGTTGGATCCGTAGACATGGCCCAGTGCGGCCACGTAGGCTATGTCGGGATTGGTGGGATGGATACGGATGCGGGCGATGAACTGGGTCTCCTTCAATCCCATGTGGGTCCAGGTCTGCCCGCCGTCGGTGCTCTTGTAGACCCCGTCGCCGTGTGAGATGTTGCCCCGGATCTGGGTTTCGCCCATGCCGACATAGACGATATCGGGGTCGGAGTCGCTCACGGCGATAGCACCTACCGAACCCGTGCCGAAGAAGCCGTCGGAGACATTCTCCCAGTCCACGCCGCCGTTGGTGGTCTTCCATACTCCACCGCCGGTCGCCCCGAAGTAGTACTCATCGGTGCGCGTCCGCGATCCCGCCACGGCTGTGGAGCGCCCGCCCCTGTAGGGGCCGATGGAACGCCACTTAAGACCGGAATAGAGAGAAGGATCGACACCTTGAGCCTGTGCCCGGGGTGGAGGGATTAGCAGAGGAAGGAGGATCAGCACGAGTGATGCATGGAGGAGGAATGAAGACAGGTGTCTCGCGGGCTTCATGGCACGTCTCCGGGAATGAGGGTGTGAATTGCCCTGAAAGTGACAGCTATACCACTATACGGAAAAGGGAAACAAGGGATATTCGGGGAGGGAAACGGAGAGAGAGGGGTAGTGACCCCTGGATCAGACGGCCACAACCCCTTTGATTTCAGGTATAACCTGCTTCAGCCTGGCCTCGATACCCATTTTCAGTGTTATCGTGGACATGGGGCATCCTGCACAGGCTCCTGTGAGGCGAAGAAGCACTGTGCCCTCCTCCAGGCCTACAAATTCCATGTCCCCGCCGTCCATCTGCAGTGCCGGGCGCAGACTTTCAATAACC
>JAGLTZ010000388.1 GCA_023135015.1 Candidatus Latescibacterota bacterium | reverse complement strand
TGGCCATCCCGGTCATCCTGGGGATTGGCATTGATGACGGTGTGCACGCGCTGCACTGGTACAGGGAGCAGGAGGGTCACGGCTCAGAGCGCGTCTACGAGTCCTTCCGCTTCGTCGGTCGGGCTATCCTGCTCACCACCCTGACCACTATGATCGGATTCGGCAGCCTGGGCTTCTACAAGCACGTCGCCATGGCGAGCTTTGGCATTGTACTCATGTTAGGTGTGGGTGCCTGCTTCATCACCACGGTCGTCTTCCTGCCCGCCCTGCTCCGGCTGCTCGCCGGCCGCAACCTCAAGGCTGCTCCAGTCGCTGTGGCCACTTTCCTCTCGCTGGCCCTGATCGTGGTTGCGCCGACCATATCTGGAGCGCAGGAAACCGGAGCCGAGTGGATCGAGCGCATCGAGAACGCCGAGCGGGTGGACCACTCCTATGCTGTTATGCGCCAGACGATCACGACCTCAACCGGTGCGGAGCGCACATTTACCATCCGTGCCTGGTCCGCGCAGGAGGGGGACGTAAGTCTTATGGCCTATGTCGAACCCGCACGTGTGGCCGGAGACAAGATCCTCCAGCTCAACTCAGGCGACGATATCTGGTACTACATGAAGCGGCGCGACACAACCCGCCACTTTGCGGGCCACACGCGCCGGCAGAGCGCAATGGGTTCGGACTTTTCCTACGAGGATATGGCGTCGGGGGATTTCTCCGAGGATTACACTGCCGAGGTGCTGGGCTACGAGAACCTGGAAGGGGTGCGCTGTGTTAGACTCAAATGCACCCCCACCCCCAGCGGTCCCTCGTATGACTACATCATCCTCTGGGCGGATGTGGAGGATGCTCTCACCAGACGGATCGAATACTTCGACGATGGCGAGCATCTGAAGACGCTGTTCATCACAAACTTCCAGGAGATTGAAGGCCGTACGGTCGCAATGAAACTGGAGATGGTAAGCCACCAGAAGAACTCGCGGACCGTTATGGAGACAGTGGAGGTCACCTTCGAAAAGGAGCCGGACCCCTCCATCTTCACAAAGGCATCGCTGACCCGACCGATTCCACCAGGCCGTTAGAATGGAGCGGAACGATCTGGTTTTACAAGCCGGCGATCACCCTGAGGCAGGAGGCTGTTCCTCCTCCTGGGTTTTCAGGAGCAGTTCAAACCTCGATCGAATTGAATCCAGTTCTTCGTAAATAGCAGCAAGCTGCTTCTTTGTGGGCAATTCGAGGGTCCTGTACGACAGACGCCCCAGGCCACGGTCGGCGTTCTCCCTTAACCGCCTCAGCTGGTCGGAGAGATCCACATGGTCCGACCATTGGGGAATAAACTCTTCCGCGATCACATCCTCTCTTACAGCTGGATCGAAAGGAAAATAGAAGTCGACCAGAGTTGTCGCATGCAGGAGGAAAGACTCGAGATAAGCATTCATGTCCGATTCACCCACCCGCTGGCCGTGAAGGGCAAGATAATCGACAGTCTCTTTCAGCATCCACATCTCGTATTCGAGATGACTACGCAGCTGGTTCACTTCTTCCTGCGTTCTCGGACCTTCCTCCACAGGTCTCAGCTCGGGTCCCTTTCGTCTGTCGGCCAGCCTGCGTCTACTTTCACGCCTGTCAAACGGCATTCACGGCCCCTTTCAATCAATGAAGGTCCCTGCATAAAGATTCAGCTTCAGAACCCGCCTGTCTATCTGGAAGTGCCAGGGCTCTTCTATTCTATTCTGGTACCACCGCTGAAGAAATTGTAAACGAAATCTCATCGAGCATCCACCAAAGGTCTTGTGAGCTGGTACGGTTTGAAATAAGATGGCCGGCCATGAATACTGAGCAGCCGCAGACCGGTCCCGGCGGGGATTCGAACGCCAGGGAATCACAGAAAACCACGCAGGAACCGCCGCGCAAACCCACCCTGACCGAGGCGCTTACTCCACTGGTGTTGATGGCCATCCTGCTCGCCGTGGGTTACGGATGGCTTGGATACCGAATCGAAGTGGTCCTGCTCGGGGCAGCCGCCATCGCCGGATTCGTCGCACTCCGCCTCGGCTACAGCTGGCGTGAGATGGAGCAGGGAATCATCACCTCCCTGAGTAAGGCGATGCCGGCCATTATGATCCTGATCACCGTAGGGGCTCTGATAGCCACCTGGATCGCCGCCGGTACTATCCCGATGCTGGTCTACTACGGCCTCAAGCTGATCTCACCCCGCTTATACCTGGTTACCGCATGCATCATCTGTTCGATCATCTCGATCTCGACCGGCACCAGCTGGGGCACGGTCGGAACCGTCGGTATCGCCCTGATCGGAGTGGCGCAGGGGCTGGGAATTCCGATGGGAGCTGCGGCTGGAGCTGTCGTGGCAGGGGCTTACTTCGGAGACAAGCTCAGTCCGTTCAGTGACACTACCAACCTCGCACCCGTCATTGCACGCGCGAACCTCTTCGACCATATCAGGTGGATGCTCTGGACCACGGCTCCTGCCTGGACACTGGGACTACTGGTCTACCTGATCGCCGGACTGGGAATTTCAACCGACGCCGTTGTGGATGTCAGCACCCTCGAGCAGGGCCTGCGGCAGGCATTCAGGTTCAACCTTGTCCTGCTGATTCCTCTTGCAGTAATCCTGTGGTTCGCCATACGAAAACGCCCCACTCTGCCCGGCATTCTGCTGGCGAGTCTGGTCGCTACTTTCATCGCCGTGCTTGTTCAGGGCGAACCTCTGGGCGAGGTTCTGGAGGCCGCGGTTCTCGGTTTCAAACCCGATACAGGTGTCGCCGAGCTCGACGGACTTCTGGCCCGGGGCGGGATGATGGCGATGATGGATGTAACTTTGATAGTATTCTGTGCATTCGGTTTTGCGGGGATCATGAGCCGGTGCGGGCTGCTCGACCGTATTCTGGAGGCCTTGATGACTCATATCAAGGGCACCTTCGGGCTGATAGCCTCGACAGTGGCGACCGGGATAACAACCGCACTGGTGACCGGATCGAGTTACCTGTCGATCATCATTCCCGGCGAACTTTTTTCCGAGGCATTCAGGAGCAGGGAACTGGCCGCAAAGAACCTCTCCCGTACCACCGAGGACTCTGGGACAGTTATCGTTCCGCTTATACCCTGGAGCGCGGCCGGCGTGTTCATGGCGGCCACCCTCGGCGTGCCCACCCTGCAATACCTGCCTTGGGCGGTGATGAACTATACAGGTTTTGTTTTCGCGCTCATCTGTGGAGCCACAGGGATCGGCATCGCTCCCAGAATCCGCGAAGACGAGACCCTGCCGGGCAGTTAAAACTAAATATCGAAGTCACTGCCGGACGTGTCGTTGTAGTAGATACGCAGGCGCTTGAGTTCTCTCTTGAGCTCCCTTATGACCGGCGCGCGGTCTGGATCGTCGTAGACGCTCCTCAATTCGTGGGGGTCCTCTTCGAGGTCGAACAGCTCCCACTCATCTGTCTCGTAGTAATAGATCAGCTTATAACGTTCAGTGCGCACACCGTAGTTCTTGGCCACCATGTGAACGGCCGGGTACTCGTAATAGTGATAGTAGATACTCGTCCGCCAGCCTCGGGACCTGCGCCGCTCCATCAACCCAACTAGGGATTCGCCCTGCATATCATCGGGGATATCGATACCGGCCGCATCGAGGAAGGTCGGAGCGTAATCAATATTCTGGACCATCTGCATCACCCTTGTGCCGGGCCTGATCCGGCGGGGCCAGCGCACGATGAACGGCATGCGCAGCGATTCTTCATACATCCACCGCTTGTCGTACCAGCCGTGATCGCCCAGATAGAAACCCTGGTCGGAGCAGTAGATGATGATGGTGTTCCGGGCCAGACCCGACTCATCCAGAAAGTTGAGTACCCTGCCGACGCTGTCGTCGACCGAGGCGATGCAGCGCAGGTAGTCCTTGATATACCGCTGGTAGTAGTAGCGGACCAGTTCCCTCCCCTCCAGTCCGGCCCCATGGAACCATTCGTTCCTCGGCCCGTAGACGGCGATCCATTTCTCCTTCTGCTCATCATTCATCCGGTTGAGCAACCTGCCCCATGGGTTCTGATCTACCGTGGTATCAGCCGAAGAAGTGGAAATCTTCAGGTCATACAACGGGCGGAAATGCCGGGCGATCGACATCTCTTGCCCCCGTGCCGGGCTGGCACGGTTAGAGTAGTCATCGAAGAGAGTCTCCGGCTCGGGAATATCCTCCTCTCCGTACATCGTCAGGTGATCCGGCCCGGGCATCCAAGCACGGTGCGGCGCCTTGTGCTGGCACATGGCAAGGAACGGCTTGTCAGGGTCGCGCCCGTTCTGCAGCCAGTCGAGGGTGAGATCGGTGATGATATCCGTCACATAGCCCGTATGACGGACCGACCCTTCGGGTGTCCGCAAATCGGGGTTGTAATAAGAGCCCTGGCCAGGAAGAACGTTCCAGTAATCGAAGCCCTCGGGGTCGGCACGCAGGTGCCACTTGCCTATCATGGCC
>JAGLTZ010000387.1 GCA_023135015.1 Candidatus Latescibacterota bacterium | reverse complement strand
GATCTTCGAACGAACCTCCTCCAGTTCGTAGCTGGCCATCACCCGGCAGTCAAAGGCGAACACATCCACACCAGGGATGGTGTTGATGTTCTCGACGTTGGCCTTTTTCATCGTGGGCTCGAAAGTGCTCACAGGCGGATCGAACAGGTCGTCTCTTTCAGGGAAATCTTCATAGAGCTGTTCCAGGAGTACTATCAGGTGAGCCCCCGCCTTGTGTGCGTTGATGCCGTGATCCGGTGTCGAGGCGTGGGTCTGCTTGCCCCTGACTGTGAACTGGAACCAGGCGATCGATTTCTCGGCCACCTCGATCATGGTTCCGTCCTCGTTACCGGCGTCCGGGATCAGCAGTCTGTCGCCGGGACCGAACAGGTCCCTGTGGTTCTCCATCAGGTAGCCGGCGCCGAACCGGCTTCCGGTCTCCTCGTCGGAGACAAAGGCAAGCGCCACATCGTGGGGTGGTGTGATCCCTTCCTCCAGCAGTGCCCGGAGGGCAAAGACTGCGCTGACTATCCCCTGCTGGTTGTCTTCGGTGCCCCTGCCGATCAGCTTTCCATCCTCCACCCGCAACGTCCACGGATCCCCGCTCCACATGCTATCCTCGCCGGGCGGGACCACATCGAGGTGGGTCAATACCCATGCGGTGTAATCGTCGGAGGCACCCTTCAGCCTCACTACGAAGTTGGGCCGCTGTCCCCCTGTTACATCAGGGCAGGGCGCCGGGTACAACTCCGGTTCGGGAAAACCCCACTCGCGCAATCGCTCCATCAGGAACGATGCCTTCGCCGCTTCCCCCGTTCCTCCGCTATCCGGTCCTACAGCCGGCCGGGCGCACAGGTCCCGCTGTAGTTGGATCATCTCCTCCTCTGAGGCGTCGATCCGGGTGGCCACCCTGTCGAAGAGTTCTTTCCTGTTTTTTATCAACTTCCGTTTCCCGCTCAGGCCTACTCGAGCTGCTTCGACTCCGGTGTTACGCGATCCATCATCGTCTTTATCAGGTCGATCGGAATGGGAAGCACAACCGTACTGCTCTTTTCCGTCGAGATCTCCGTGAGCGTCTGCAGGAACCTGAGCTGGATTGCTGCGGGCTGCTGCTGCAGGATCTCCGCCGCCTGCGAAAGCTTGGCAGAAGCCTGAAACTCGCCTTCGGCATGGATGACCTTTGCGCGCCGCTCTCTCTCGGCCTCGGCCTGGCGCGCGATGGCACGCTGCATCTCCTGCGGAAGGTCGACGTGCTTGACCTCGACAAGGCTCACCTTGATCCCCCACGCGTCGGTATGCTCATCGACAATCCGCTGCATCTCAGTGTTAATCTTGTCACGCTCTGCAAGCAGCTCGTCGAGTTCCGCCTGCCCCAGCACGGCACGCAGTGTGGTCTGGGCAAGCTGGCTGGTTGCGTATAGGAAGTCCTCCACCTCCACTATCGCCTTGTCGGGGTCCAGGACGCGGAAGTAGAGAACGGCGTTCACTTTGACGGAGACATTGTCCTTGGTGATCACGTCCTGCGGGGGGATGTCCATGGCGATCACTCGCAGGCTGACCCGAACCATCTTATCGATGATGGGTATGAGAATGATCAGTCCCGGGCCTTTCGTGCCGATCAACCGACCCAGTCGGAAGATAACACCCCTCTCGTATTCCCGCAGGACCCGTATAGCACTGGCCAGAATGATGACCAGGATCGTGATGATCGTCAGCAGGTAGGTATTCATTTTGGAATTCCTTTCCTAGATTCCGGCTTCAGGCGGTGGCCTGGCCCTGATCGCCGTGCTTGCTGAACGGGCTTCGCTCAGCAGGCCGCACAAGCAGCTGCAGACCTGCAACTTCAATTACTTCCACTCGAGTTCCCGCTTCAATAGGCTCGCCTGTGGCGCTTTCCGCCTTCCAGAATTCACCGTGGATGGCAATGGTCCCGGTAGGGTCCAGGGTGGTGTGAGCCTCGCCGGCCTCGCCCACCAACCCTTCGTGACCCGTTGTTACACGCCTGCTCTGGGCCCTGATTCCCATGCCTATTGCAAACCCGAAGAAGAGGGCTGTGACGATTACTGCCGTGATTATGATGCCGAGTGAAACCCGCATGGCGGGATCCACCGTGTCGAAAAGCATTAAGGACCCGAGCAGCATTGAGATAATCCCTCCGATGGTCAGAATGCCGTACGAGGGCACCTTGATTTCAAGGATGAAGAGCACAATTGCCAGCAGTATCAGCGCGAGGCCTGTCACATTCAGCGGCAGGGTCTGGAACGACATGAACGCCAGCAGCAGGCATATGACGCCGACTACACCGGGCAAAATTGCGCCCGGGTTCTGCAGCTCGAATATAAGGCCGTAGATTCCCAACAGCATGAAAATGTACGCGATATTGGGATCTGCCAGCATTCCCAGCAGTTTTTCTCTCAGGTTGACCGGCATCGGTTCGATTCTCGCCCCGGCGGTATTCAGCTGGTGTTCGCCGGCTGGCAGGTCAACGGTTCTTCCGTGGATTACCTCGAGGAGTTCCTCCACCGATTCAACGTTTACATCCACGATGTTGTCGGTGACAGCCTCCTCCGCCGTTGCCGATACGCTTCTGCGAACCGCCTCCTCGGCCCATTCCTCGTTTCTGTTGCGAATCTTGGCGATGCTACGGGCGTAGGCAGCGGCGTCATGCGTAACCTTTTCGACCATGATGGAGTCCATCTCTCCACCGATGGCGACCGGATGCGCTGCCCCGATATTCGTTCCCGGCGTCATCGCAGCTATATGGGCGGCCATTGTAATAAAGACACCCGCTGAGCCGGCCCTGGCGCCGCTGGGATGAACGTAGACGATGACCGTTACCTCGGAGGCCAGGAAATCCTTGATGATGTCCCGCATCGCCATATCGAGGCCACCAGGAGTGTCCAGCTCCAGAAGAATCGCTTCGGCACCACGCTCGAGGCCCGCCTCCAGAAGCCTGATCACATAGCTGGACGTTATTGG
>JAGLTZ010000386.1 GCA_023135015.1 Candidatus Latescibacterota bacterium | reverse complement strand
GAGCGTTTCTCCGACAGGCTCCTAGCAGACGATTCAACATCATCCGGGCCTCTGTCAGTCAGGGGCAACGGAGCCCGTATGTACCAGCAACGCGCCGCTGCTTCCCGGCTCCGGCGCGTTCGCTCATTGTGAGGGAGAAGATGTGACCACGAAGACAGCCACCGTCGACCAGCTGCGCGACAGGCTGCTGCAGAAGGGGAATATCCCGGAGCATGTCGCCATAATCATGGACGGCAACGGCCGCTGGGCCAGCAGCCGGGGGCTGGATCGGATAGCCGGCCACGAGGAAGGGGTACGGGCAGTAAGACGTACTGTTGAAGCCGCCAGCAACGTCGGGGTGCGCGTGCTCAGCCTCTACGTCTTCAGCCAGGAGAACTGGAGGCGCCCCTTGGGCGAGGTCCGCTCCCTGATGCACCTGCTCAGCGAGACGATCGAGCGTGAGGTCGACGACCTGCACCGCAACAACGTCAGGCTGCGGATAACAGGCGACCTGAGCGAAATTCCTCCCGGACCCCGGAGCGGTCTTCAGCGGGCAATAGAACAGACTGCCTCCAACGACGGTATGACTCTGAACCTGGCACTGAATTATGGTGGGCGAAGGGAGATTCTACGGGCCGTGGAGAGGCTTTTGGCCCATCGCCTCTCATCCGGCAAGATCGGTCCGGTAACGGCTGAGGAGTTCGAGTCATACCTGCTGACCCACGGGATCCCCCATCCCGATTTCCTGATCCGCACGAGCGGTGAACAGCGGATCAGCAACTTCCTTCTATGGCAGCTGGCTTATGCCGAGATATTGTTTTCAGACATCCTGTGGCCGGATTTCGATGAGGAAGAGTTCTACCTGGCGCTCCTCGATTATGTGAACCGCGAACGTCGGTTCGGGCGGACCAGCGGCCAGTTAAGCAGGTAAAGGGTGCCGTTCTCCGAGCTTTCTATCCGCAGCCTGGTGGCGCTTTTCGGCATACCGCTGCTGCTGGTGTGTACATTTGCAGGCGGGGTGGTCTTCTACCTTCTGGTGGCGGCTATCATACTCCTGTCCTTGCGGGAGCTGGCCCGCATCTTTGCGCCGGAGAAAGGGGCCGGGCCTGTCCGGCTGGTAGGTTCGGTCGGAGCCGTCGCCCTTCTGACCGACGCCTGGTTGTGGGCGGGTACACACTGGGGCTGGCTGCTTTTAGCGGGAACAGGGCTGATCCTGATAGTTGAGGTCTTCCGTGACGATCCGCAACCTACAGCGGTTATCGGCGGGACGGTTGTCTCGTGGCTGTATCTGGCGGTGCCACTGGCCCACTTCCTCTGGTTGCGCGGGGCGCCGGGCATCCTCGGTACCGCCCCGGGCAGCGGGCCCTGGCTCGCCGTTGCGTTGTGGCTGATGGTGTGGTGCTCGGACACCGCGGCCTACTTCATCGGGTTTGCCTGGGGCCGGCGCAAGTTGCTGCCGTCTGTCTCCCCGAAAAAGACATGGGAAGGTACGATTGCGGGTCTGCTGACGGCAGTTGGTATCGGAGCGCTACTGGCAGCCCTGCTGCCCGCTCTGGCATGGGATGTTACCAGGGGTCTGTACATCGGGTTTCTTATAGGTGTGGCCGCCATTGTGGGTGACCTGGCCGAGTCGAGGCTGAAGCGGGGTGCTGGTCTCAAAGATGCCGGAACGATGTTGCCCGGGCATGGAGGAATTCTGGATCGTTTTGATTCCGCACTGTTCTGCGTGCCCGTACTCTACTATCTGGTGACCCTTTAGCTGGTTTCCGTCCGGAAACGGCCCTTTTGCGCAATCTCGGCGTCAATCTACCGGATTTCTTGTGCGACGTACGCATGTACGTCTCCGC
>JAGLTZ010000385.1 GCA_023135015.1 Candidatus Latescibacterota bacterium | reverse complement strand
GCAGCAACAGGGACGCCCCTTGTCCGATACCGAACGGGTAGTGGTCGCAGTCGGCCCGCATCTGCGGCATCCGTCCCTTCCCGACCGTACCACTCTATGCGCCTGAACCTCAGGCCCTTCTGGTCGATCCGGCGATCGTATACCGATGGTTGAAAGCCGGGGCTGCGGAAGCGGGTAACATAGGAGTTGTGGATATATGTGAACTGCTCCCAGAAGGCTGTGGTCCGCGAAGCCCCGCGAACAATCCATTCCCCTCCGGGCCCTTCCGGCCGTACTTCATCGAGTATCGCCCTGGCCACGGCGACACCCATAAAAGTGATCGTATAGGTTAGCCGCTCGACCTCACCGGAACCCCCCTGGAAGTTCTCATCATCATGGCAGGCCGCCCCGGTACTACCAATACCCGGATTCCCGATGAGTCCATTCGCTGGAGGGTCGTATGCAACGGAAGTGCCCGGAGACGAAGAACCTCCAAGAAGGACCAGGCACAATAATGCAAAGCATGCACCGAGTGTCCGGCCTACCGGCCTGTCAGCAAAATTGTCAGTCTTCACATCAGAAGGGGTTATAGGTCCATCGCAGGAAGAACTGCCAATCCTGACCGAGTGAAGCCGGTATCGGAGGATAAATCTCCAGCGCCCGTTTATGCGGCCAGAGCCCTACCGGAGCATTTACGACCTCGGCTGTTACCTGCCAGTGCTGCAGCCCTTCGTAAGTCACGGCTGCCCCCACCCAGGCGCCGATCCTCTCCATGCCCAGCATGAACTTCTCACTGGGCGGTATGCGGTATTGCTCAAGTCTGTCTACCTCTCCTCCCTTCCGCGCATAGCGTCCCCAGGCGGCCAGATGCAACCTGGTGGAGGCGAGGAAGGTCAGTCTTCCCTGAATAACCTCGCTGTTCTGCGCACTCCAGAACCCGAGCCAGCTATCAGCATGCTTCCAGTCGTTAACCGGGTACTTATGACGGTACACATTCGGCAGAACCCTTGTAGCCTCCAGCCACAGGTTCCAGCGGCCTTGATGGAAAGGAGGTGTCCATGAAGCCCCGATCTGAAATGCAATCCAGTTGTGCGAGGTGGAATCGGAAAAAACATCCGAGATCGACAATTCATCCAGAGCAACCCCCCCGTACAGGTACGGCCCGCCAGACGGCGCCCAGCTGGCATCGAAACCCATCATCGTATTGTCTGGATCGTTCAGGTAATGCTGTACATCCCAGACCGATGCGGTGGGAACGAGGTAGAGGAATTCAGGGAAACGGCCTCCAACGATGCCCATCTCCGTGAACCCGAATTGAATCGAGAATGGCAGGTGAACATCGAGGCGGTGCCCGATCAGGTACTTCTGCCGTTCCAGCGCCCTGAATACAGCTGGTTCATCGGGCTGGTATGACCGCATGGAGTCAATGATCCCGGAGCGCAGCGATCCAACCAGAACCGTGTAGCGCAGCCAATCTCCAAACCCCACCCGCCCCTGGATGAATCCAAAACTCGGTGCGTGCCCTGAGAGGAGGAGATTCCGCTCCGGTGAAGGGCCCCAGGCAGGTGATTCGAAACTGATATCTGCTCCGAAAAACCGTCCGTCCCAGGAAAGGTGGCCTGTGGTCTCGCCGTATGAGGCGTAGTCGCCGGTAGTTCCCTTATGGGCTATGTTCTGATCAGGGTAGTAAGTCCACGTCCTGATTGTTCCCTCCCGCATTTCCGTAGTCTGCCGGTGGCGGGCCGCGTAGCCAACTTCCGTGCCTACATTCCCGTAGACTTCAATTCCGCCACCCCCGACTATGGCACCCTTGAAATCAGGCGGCAGATCTCTCCGGTTATCCAAACCCAGATAAGCGGTTATTTCGGCTGTAAGGTTGACATCCCCCTCCCCCTCCCACCTGATACCCAGTGGTCGCCTCCTTGGATTTATACCTGTGACATCCTGCTCGAGGTCGTGGAGAAAGTCCTGCAGCCTCCACTCTACCTCCTGCGCCAGCAGTTCCATTCCCTTTTTGCGGGCGCCAACGAGACCTTCCTGCAACGCATTTGCCACAGCCCTTCGGGAGAGGGGACGCCGGTTCAACCAGGCACCGGGCAGAAGGCCCGCCCCCCGCAACCTTTCGATCGTACCATAAGCAGGATGTCCGGGAGGCAGGTAGATGGTGGCTCTCGAGGCGGACACCGAGGAAGTCGCGGAAGAGCCGGCGGGTTGCGCAAATGCCTCTCTGCTCGAGGTGAAAATGAAAATTGCCGGCAGAAGGAACCCTGCATATAAGGTCAGGGCGAAGGCCCGCAGCCGGAGCCGTCGCCCTGCAGGATGGAGGTCGGAGATCATTCGACCGCTTCTGAAATGCTCTTCGGCTGGGTGAAGAGGAATAGATAGTCACTACCACCCGCCTTAGAGTCGGTACCACTCATATTGAAGCCTCCGAAGGGGTGGCCTCCCACCAGAGCGCCGGTGCATTTGCGGTTGATATAGATGTTGCCGGCGTGGAAGACGTTCTTCCCCTTCACAATCTTCTCGCGGTTCGCGGTATAGATCGAACCGGTGAGGCCATAGATGCTGTCGTTGACGATCTCCAGCGCATGATCGAAGTCCCTGGCCTTTATAATGGCCAAGACCGGGCCGAAGATCTCCTCCTGCGCGATGCGGGCCTTCGAGTCTATGTCTGCGATAACGGTCGGCTGGATGAACCACCCGTCACCGGCCTCGGTATCCCGCTCTCCACCGGCGAGGAGGCGTCCCTCCTGCTTGCCGATCTCGATGTAGGCCAGGTGGTCATTCATGGCACCCTCGTTGATCACGGCGCCCATGTAGTTATTCTGGTCCTCGGGAGGTCCTACCGTGATTTCCCCGACCAGCGGCAGCAGCTTCTCGATGAACTCATCGTATACATCCTCGACCACTATACAGCGTGAGCATGCACTGCACTTCTGGCCCTGGTATCCGAACGCGGATGCGCAAACCCCTGCGGCGGCGGCATCCAGATCGGCCTCGCTGTCCACGATGATCGCGTCCTTGCCGCCCATTTCCAGGATGGTGCGCTTGACCCAGATCTGGCCCTCGACGGTTTTAGCCGCCTCTACGTTAATATGAAGGCCGACCTCCATCGAGCCTGTGAAAGCGATCAGCC
>JAGLTZ010000384.1 GCA_023135015.1 Candidatus Latescibacterota bacterium | reverse complement strand
ATCATGTATGCGCATTGATAGAGGGGGCCGTAGCCGCTCCCGACATAGCGACGTACCTCACCTGTAGCGCCGTCCCGCTCGTGTCCGACCTTGTCGACCAGGAAGTCGATCATCTCCTCGATGGACATCTGCCCCAGGTGGAATTTGAGGGAAACGATGATCCGGGCGCAGCGGTGGATACGCCAGAAGAGCATCCCGATGCGGTTCTCCGGCGACTGGGGGAAATCCAGGTCCCAGAGGAGCATCTCCCAGTGCAGTGCCCAGCCCTCTAACAGGAAGGCGGTTCTGAATGGCCTGCGGTTGGTACGATACCGCTCACTGAAGAACCCCTGCAGGTGATGGCCGGGTATCAGTTCGTGCTGAACGGTAGCACGTGAGAAATGGATGTTATTGCCCCTCATGCTCATCAGCTTCTGTTCGTGGGTCATCTCGTCGGTGGGGAAGGAGACGTTTATGCGCTGGCCGCCGTACGTGAAGAACGGGTTCACGAGCTGCCGCTCGGGCGACATCATCTCGATCCGCCATGTCTCGCGGCACAGTTCCGGAATTGTCACCAGGTCGTGCTCGTCCAGAAATTCGATTGCTTCAACGGCCAGTTCCCTGATGAGGTCATCCTGCATGCCCGGTTCGACGTGCAGGGTCTTCACATATTCAAGCGCCTTGTGCCAGTCGTCCCCGTAGCCCAGCTCGCGGGAGGCCCGTTTCAGCTCGGCCAGGCACCACTCGTATTCCCTCTCGCCGACTTCAATCAGCTCTTCAGGCGTGTAGGAGATCATCTCTGAAGTGAGTTCGTCCAGCAGCGCCTGGCGTTTTATCGGGTCTCCGATGATTGGATCGGGCTCTCCCTTCTTGAAGCCGAGGATTCGCTCATTGAGGAATGTGGTATAGCCCTCGATCGCCTCATCGGCCTTCTGGTATGGGTCTTTGGCCCACCAGTTGAAATCGGGATCGTAGCCGCTGTAGAACTCAAACCAGTGTTCAAGCGTTTTCCGGAGGTCACCGGACATCCGTGAGGCGCGATGCACTACGGATTTACTGATGAAGAACTCTCCGTCTTCTTTTACCGACTTGAGGCTGTCCTCGAGGGTCTCACGCACCTCATTGATCTGGCTTGCTATCCCATCGAGTGCGGAGGCGACTTCTTCCGTGTCTATCGGCTCCATCTGCCTGCGCGATTCTTCAAAGTCGATGATCGATTCGGCAAACGGCAGCAGAGGTTTTGCTTCTTCGATTCTCTCCTCCTGGTGAGTGATACTCCTTAACTCGTAATCGAGCAGGTTCTTCAGGAGCAGATATTCTATCCGACCATCCCTGCCCATCGAATAGAAGTCGATCTCTTCCAGCGCATCCTGCTGTTCGCTATAGAACCGCTTGATACGATTGAGGCGGACTGGAGATGTCGGGATGTTGTAGAAACGGTTGAGCCCTGAGCGGTCGGTTGCAAAACGTTCCAGGAAGTCCCGCATTTCACTCGGCTCGATAAACTCCGGCTGCTGCGCCGCCGGTGCAGCTGTGTCCATTGCCTGTGAGGCTGCCGTTGAGCCTGCGGCAATGACAACAATCACCAGGAAAGCGGCCAAAGAGGTCGTTGGTCTCATCAATCAGTCTCCTGCTCGATCTTCTCTGCCGGCGTTCAGTCGGTGCCGGCTGTTTCATGCTGCGGATATTCTATCGGCCTACCCCGGCAGACTACCAAATGATAATTACCGTTTGGTCCTTTTGCCGATTACATGGCATCCTCGATACGGTCTGCAGATTGACTGACGCAACTGCCAAAGGCGATACTGTTCGGGACCGGACAAATGACAATCCCCTCCCATCGGGACGAATAAAACATGATCTGCCCACAATGCGGAACTGAATACCGGCAGGGTTTTGAAACCTGCGTCGACTGTGGAGTGCTTCTCATTCCAGAGAAGGAATACAGCGAACTGGAAGAAATGAGAGAAACGGAGAGGGAGAGGTACAGGAACATGGATATTGTCAGGGTCCATTCGGTGCAGGGCCAGCCTGAAGCGGATCTCATTCGATCGCTGCTGGAAGCAAATGGCATCGAGAGCTTCACCAGAGGCCTGGCAGTGCAGAGCGTTCATCCCTTTACGGTGAACGGGTTGGGGGAGATAAGGATCCTGGTCAGGGAAGAGGATGCAGATAGGGCCCGGAGTGTCATACAGGACTTTGTAGAGAGCCAAGAGTGAAGCGACGCCGGAGAGTGAACAGTTGAACGTACAATTATGGTATCCTCAAGATAGGGAGTTCTGTGTTAAACTGTTCCTCTGGTAAGGAAAAGTACTTCTAAAGGACCACGGATGATCAGATCAGGTTCCTGGTTGCTGACAGGCTTCTTCCTACTCGTTATCACGCCGGGGCAGGTAATTGCCTCTGCGCCTTCAGGTGCGACTGACTGCGGCAGGGCTATAGGTGCTCAGTACGATACCATCGCTGTAATGCCGTTTCAGAATGCGACCAATGATCAATCCCTCGACTGGCTTTCCATGGGGATACCCGAAACTATCATGGCAGATCTCAGTGCCGTCGGGGGGATAGTCCTTATCGAGAGAATACAGCTGTGGAGGGTCATGGATGAGCAGGCTCTGCAGCTGACCGGAGCTGTGAGCGATGCTTCCGCCATGGAGATCGGGCGGCTGGTCGGTGCGAGCCTCCTGGTCGTCGGGGCGTTCCAGAGGCAGGGGAGCATGATGCGGTTGACTGCCCGGTTCGTCGAGGCCGAGTCAGGAAGCGTGATGCAGACCGCAAAGGTCACGGGAAGGTTGAATGACATCTTCGATCTGCAGGACAAACTGGTCAGCGAGCTTGCAACAGGTATGAACCTGAGCACCGCTAGCACTAAATCCGCCAGGCTTGTTCCTGAGCTCACGAAATCGATCGAGGCATTTCAGCACTTCGGGCAGGCTGCTCTCTACCAGGCGCAGAAAAACTACCAGGGCGTGGTTGAAGAGCTCCGAAGGGCGGTTGCTCTCGATCCGGGATTTACCCTGGCCAGAGATAGATTAACAGACGCGTTCCTCATGCTCGATGAAGACAATTACTGGGAGTATGAGACGGTTGTATCCAGTTCGGGGAAGGCTGAATCCCGGTCTATCGATCTGCACCGTGCAGGAGGTGTAAGTGGTCTCAAAGGCAAACAGTGCTATACATATATTCGGAAGGTGGTCGGCACCTCGCAGGGTGACGAGTTCGTTGGTCGAATTGTGGAATACTATGAAAAGAGAGAGGATGGCATCTATCTCGCCGGGGAATTGGTAGACCCGGAACGAGGGTCTGAAACATTGAGGATCTATAACCCGTCCGTTCTGGTATTCCCGTATGAGATGGAAGTCGGCAGAAAATGGAGCTCAGAACACAGGGTGAAGGAAAGAAGACCGTCGGGTAGTGGGAATGTCCGTTATCAGCAGGCTACCATTCTCAGGAAAGAGAATGTTGAAATCCCCTCCGTAGGAACCCTGGAATGCTACGTCATCCAATACGATCAAAGAGTATCAAGTGCAGCGTCGCCAGCCACCGTCTGGTTCGCACCGGGTATAGGTGTGGTGAAAGTCGTATGGCAGGAGATGGGTGATAAAGTGTCCGGGTCATCCAGAAGAATTGAAATGGTCCTGAGAAACTTCCACTTCGAAGGTTAGATCTATACAGTCCACCGGGCTTCTTATCGATCAGCGCCATCTGCAGCCAGTGC
>JAGLTZ010000383.1 GCA_023135015.1 Candidatus Latescibacterota bacterium | reverse complement strand
AACCGCCTGCACGAGAGGGGGGAGGACCTAAAGACCCGGCTGGAGAATGTGGTATCCCGGACCGTTGAGCAGGGCGGGCGCGTGCTCATACCCGCATTCGCCGTGGGACGGACCCAGCGTGTGGTCTACCTACTTCACCAGCTGTTCGAGGAGCACAGGCTTCCACAGATACCGATCTATGTCGACAGCCCCATGGCAAGCGAAGCTACAGAGGTATACCGCAGGCACCCCGAGTGCTACGACCGTGAGGCCTCCCAGTGGCTAGAGAGAGAGGATATTCTCGGTTTCCGCAGGCTCCGGTATGTGGAGAGTGTCGAGGAGTCGAAAAGACTAAACGAACTGCGGATACCGTGTGTGATAATCGCCTCCTCCGGTATGGTGGAGGCGGGTCGCATCCTCCACCACCTGCTGCACGGGGTGGGAAACCCCCGCAATACGGTATTGATGGTCGGATACTGCGCCCCCCATACCCTGGGGCGGCGGCTCATCGAGAAGCATCCGGTGGTGCGGATACTGGGTCAGGAGTACCGGCGCCGCGCCAGGGTTGAACAGATAGACGGGCTCTCGACCCATGCCGACAGGGACGAGCTTCTCGAATATATGCGTGGAATGTCGTCGCCACCCCGTACAGTCTATATCGTTCACGGGGACGAGCCGCAGAGCCTGGCGTACGCCTCTCACCTGCGAAGGGAAGGATTCAGGGATATCCGTGTTCCCCGTGAAGGCGAAATATACGATCTCCTGACCGGTAAGATGGTCGGGAAGTGAAGGGACCAAGGGGGAATATCGATGAGTCAGCTTCAGACCGATTTATATAAGGGGGGCACATTCGATAAGGGGGACTGGGTTACCGACCTGCGTCCCGGCCTGACCATGCGGGGGGTTTTCGCGGTGGGCCATGCCGCGGCGAGGCCGAAGAAAGATGGCTCGACCTTTCTCAGGCTGGAGCTGCAGGATCGCACCGGACGCATAGCCGCCGTTGCATGGGATCACGCCCATATGGCCCCGAAGCTGACCCGCGGTACGATAGTGTTCGCTGAAGGCGTGGTCGATACCTACCAGGACAGTCCGCAGGTGAAGATCACTAACCTTGAACTGGTGACAGATGAGGTTTCGCCGCACTTCTTCCTTCCCGAAGGCAAGCAGGACAGGGAGACCCTGGGGTCCCGCCTGGCGGAGGTGCGCGCCGCGATCAAGACACCATATCTAAAGGCGCTTCTGGAGATGGTATTCGATAAGGGAGAGCTCCTGGAGCCGTTCCTCGAGGCGCCGGCTGCCAAACTGCGTCACCAGGCATACCTGGGAGGCCTTGCCGAACACAGCCTGAATATGGCCGAGCATGCTCTCTACTGCTCGCAGTTCTACCCCGAACTTGACGGTGACCTGCTCGTCACTGCCGCATTGCTCCACGACATCGGGAAGATTTTCGAGTTTCGCGTTGACACGGTGATTGATTATTCAGATGAAGGTAGGCTGATGGGACATATTGTTATCGGGGACCGTCTCGTCAGGCAGGCGGCTGATTCGGTAGTCGACTTCCCCGAGGAGGTGAAGATGCACCTCAGCCACCTGATACTCAGCCATCAGGGGCGGCTCGAGTATGGTTCTCCGGTGACTCCCAAATCGCTCGAGGCGGTTGTGCTCTACGCTCTCGATCTTCTCGATTCCCGTGTGGCCACCTACCGGGATATCCGGGACAGCTACGAGGGGGAAGACCGTACGTGGAGTGATTACGATCGCCTCGACGAACGATTCTGGTATCTGAAAGGCGGCGTGTGCTGATATGCCTTCCTGAAGTGCCGCCCCGAGCGCAATCAGAGGAGTAAGTGTGGTTAAGTCGTCTTCCGATTCTTCACGCAAAGCTCTGGTCGTGGTGGAATCTCCCGCCAAGGCCAGAACTATAGAACAGTACCTGGGTGAAGGTTTCACCGTCCGTGCCAGTATGGGACACGTCCGCGACCTGCCCAGGAAAGAGCTCGGGGTGGACCTGGATGGGGGCAGCTTCGAACCGAAGTACGTCGCCATAAGGTCGAAGTCCAAGATCGTGTCGGAGCTGAGGAAGGCAGCCGAAAAGGCGGACATGGTATACCTGGCCACCGACCATGACCGGGAGGGGGAGGCTATCGCCTGGCATGTGGCGGTGCTGCTGGGCGAGAAGGACCCGGTCGGGAACCCGCGCTATCGCAGACTCACCTTCAATGAGATTACCAGATCCGCAGTTACCGCCGCACTCGACCGCGCCTCCGAGATCGACTGGAACAAGGTGAAGGCCCAGAAGGCCCGCCGTGTGCTCGATCGCCTTGTGGGTTACCAGGTCAGCCCTCTGCTGTGGAGAGCGCTCTACCGCGGTCTCTCGGCGGGGCGCGTTCAGAGCGTTGCATTGAGACTTATATGCGAGCGGGAAGGGGAGATAGAGGCGTTCGTGCCCCAGGAGTACTGGACGCTGGAGGCTGTTTTCACAACCGAGGTGGACGGGGAGGAAATAACATACAGGGCCACGCTGGACAAGGTGGACGGCGCGGACCCGGAACCGGGCACGGAGGAGGAAGCCGCCGAGCTGGTGGCTGCCGCGCGCCTGCAGGCTTATCGCATTACGAGCGTCGAGCGCAGGAAGCGCCGGCGCAACCCACAGCCTCCGTTCATCACAAGCACCCTCCAGCAGGAGGCCGCCCGGAAACTCGGATACCCGGCCCGCAAGACCATGGCTCTGGCCCAGGAGCTGTACGAGGGGATTGAGATCTCCGGAGAGGGTTCAATCGGGCTGATCACTTACATGCGGACCGACTCGGTCAGGGTCGCTTCCGAGGCGGTCGAGGCGGCCAGGAAGGTGATCGGCGCGGAATACGGCAAAGAGTACATGCCCGCAAAACCGAGGCATTACCGGAGTCGAAAGGGGGCTCAGGATGCCCACGAAGCGATTCGCCCGACAGGCCTGAACCGACCCCCCTCGCAGGCGAAGGCGTATCTGAGCAGGGACCAGTTCAGGCTCTACGAACTCATCTGGAAACGAATGGTGGCCAGCCAGATGTC
>JAGLTZ010000382.1 GCA_023135015.1 Candidatus Latescibacterota bacterium | reverse complement strand
ATTATCTCCGGTAAAGGCCCATTCAAATACCGTCGTATAATCAGTCCAGTCATACAGTTCCACACTCGTTCCTTGTGCAGCAGCAGAAGTGTCCAGGATCGAAGTCGCCAGGCCTGAGACAGAACCTCCGGGCAGCTCACCCGCAATGCCGGCTCCCCATTCAGATCCCTGCGAAGGATGCAGCATCAATGCCGTGCCGCCTGTCAACGTCGTAGGCGTAACTCCGTAATATCGGCAGGCAAGTACCGGCAGTGTGATGTCAACCGAGTCAAAACTGAGGGTGTCTATCTTAACCGATGGGTATCCTGAGCCTTCCGGGAAGTAGTAACCAGAAGCGCGATCGCCTGTATGCAGCTGCCATATCGTCATGTGCCGATAGCTTTTCAACAATGAGTTTCCGTGATCTGCGAGGAAGGAGCGATGTGCCTCCAGCGGTCTGAGGGCATCGTCGGCCATCAGCGTCCAGAGCGAGCGGTTTGAATCCGGGCCGAAAACCTCGTCCAGGAAGATCGCCCACAGTGCCGCACCGTACATGTGATTGCCTCTTGTTTCGGTGAGCGACAGGTGGGGTGCGCCCAGGAAAGCGTCGAGGTAGTTATAGTAGTCGTTGATGCCGTCGTAGAAGATATCCTCGTGATAGGTAGCCGAAAGCTCGGCGAACCATATGTAGTGGTCTATCTCAGACTCGATCAGGGGCAGGTTGTAAGCAAGCTGGATGGCATGGTGGTATTCGTGGGCGATCGTCACCCTGAGTGAGGCGAGTGGAGAATGGCCGTAGACCGATTCCGGATAGTCATTCTCCAGACCGATATACGATGCGGATGTATACGGTGGAGTCAATGTGCTCGGCTCTACCGGAAAGGTGTACCCGAACCACGCTCCCCAGGGGAGGTTCTCCAGGTCCTCGAAATAGACATCGTAGTACCCGTCTCCATCGTCAACCGGATCTCGCCATCCCCTCTGCCTGTACCCGGCACGAATGCTGTCGAGGGCTGCTGCAGCCGTCTCGATGTAATCGGGAATGGAGTTGTCGTTGAGGTCTTCTGCCGACACCGCATCCAGCCCATCCAGCGTATAGTGGAGCATGAAGTCACCGCCCGGACTCAGATACGTCTGCGGATTTATCAATGGCGGCCTCACCCTCTGCATGGCCGGGATTGCCGCCCTTTGCTCGGAGGCAACAGCGATCAAGGCGGGAAAGCCGCATTTGACAGGCTTTCCCTCTTCCCCCTGCCCTGCCATTATTTCAGCTGCGGCCTCGGAGTGCATCAGCTCAAAGGAAGAGATCCCCTGAGCCTGGAGAACCTCCGGGAACAGCAGGAGAATTCCTGTGAGCAGCGGGAGGGTATGGCGGTTATTCGCCGCTTTCAGCTTACTTCTCATCTCGCAGACCGTACTTGTCCATCTTCCTGTGAAGCGTGCTGGGATCTATTCCCAGTATTTCGGCGGCTGCCTTCTTGACCCCACCTGTTTGCTTAAGGACCCAATCGATGTATGCGGTTTCAATGGTTTCAAGTGTTGGTGGAGTACCTGCCCTGGGCAGTGCGCCCAACTTGTACTTCGGGGGCTCGCCTATCTGCTGCGGCAGCATATCAGCTCCGATCGAAGTCCCCTCGGACATTATCAGGGAGCGCTCGATCACATTCTCAAGCTCCCGCACATTGCCCGGCCATGCATATTCCTGGAGAACGGTGAGGGCTTCTTTTGTGAACCGTCGCTTATCTCTTGAAGCGAATGAGATGAAGTATTCCGCAAGCAGAGGGATATCATCCTTCCTTTCCCTCAAGGGAGGTATATGGATGGGAACGACATTCAGGCGGTAGAAGAGATCCTCACGGAAGGAGCCCTCTGCTACTTTCTCATCGAGTGCTGAGTTCGTGGCCGCCAAAACCCGCACGTCGACCTTAATGGGCACGGTCCCGCCCACCGGCACGATCTCCTTTTCCTGAAGAGCGCGCAGGAGCTTAATCTGAATAGCAGGTGATGTCTCTCCGACTTCGTCGAGGAACATGGTCCCGCCGTCGGCCACTTTGAAGAGCCCGTCTGTATCCCGGACCGCGCCGGTGAACGAGCCCTTCTTATGACCGAAGAGCTCCGATTCGAGTAAACCTTCCGGGATCGCCCCGCAATTGACTGTGACGAACGGACCGTCACGACGCCCGCTGTTGTCGTGCAGCGCCCGGGCAACCAGCTCTTTCCCGGTCCCGCTCTCGCCCGTAATGAGGACAGTGCTTATAGTCGGGGCCACTTTGTCGATCATCGCACGGACCCCCTTGATCGCCTCGCTCTCTCCCAGGATTCCCGATGGTGCCTTCTTCTCCCTGATCGCCCTGCGCAGGTAGATGTTCTCAGAGACCAGCTTTCTCTGCTCCATCGCGCGGTCGATCCTCGTCTTGATCTGCTCGATCTTAAATGGTTTGACCACGTAGTCCAGAGCATCCAGCTGAACCGCCTTGACTGCTGTTTCGACCGATGCATATGCCGTTATGAGTATCACCTGAACGGCAGGATCTGCCTCCTTCAATTCCCCAAGCAGGTCTACCCCGCTCATACCACCCGGTATCCGGATGTCTGTAATCACAACGTCGTATGAGGATTCCCTGAACACCTCCAGGGCCGCCTCGGCTGAATCGACTGCATCGACCTGGTAGCCCATCCTTGTCAGGGCGATGGATAGGAATTCCCTCATGGAAGCCTCATCGTCGACGATGAGAATCCGGGCGCTCATGATTACTTTCCCCCTTTTGGCAGATAGATACGGAATGTTGAAGTGCCGTCAGATATCGGCGCATACAGGATCCGCCCTTCGTTGCTCTCCATGATCCTGTACACTACGGCCAG
>JAGLTZ010000381.1 GCA_023135015.1 Candidatus Latescibacterota bacterium | reverse complement strand
ATGAGTTACATACGCCTCCTTCACGAAGTGCTCCCGGGTCAGGTCGTGTACGATCTGTGGGCTCAGCAGAGGAGTATCCCCGCTGAAGATTCCGACCGTCCCGGCGTCGGGGGATATCAGCGGCAGCGCCGACTGTACTGCATGTCCCGTACCGAGCTGCTCCTCCTGAACGGCGATCTCCGAATCGGGGTGCTGACTCTCAAGCTCGGCGACCACAGCATCCCGGCCGAAACCGACCACCGTAATGATCTGTTCTATACCCGCGGCATTTAATGTTCGCAGAACCCAGTCCACCATTGTACGGCCACCTGCACGGTGCAGTACCTTCGGAAGCGGACTTTTCATCCGGGTCCCCTCACCGGCGGCGAGCACCAGAACACTGTCGGGAACGGTCTGCAACTCTCTAATTCCCCAGTTCGACGAGTTCATTATCAATCAGACGTGTATCTCCGACGAATACGGCGAGGCAGAAGAGGGTTGTATCCGAGAGGGTGTCGAGAGTTTCGAATGTGTCGGGATGTACGGCGGCGATATAGTCGACGCGGGTGGAGGGCTCGCTCTCGATCCTTTCCCGCATGGCGTCCATTACCACTCCTGAATCCACCTCCCCCTCCAGCAACAGTTTGCGGGCCAGGCGCAGAGAATCGTGCAGGCATACGGCCTGTTTGCGTTCTTCGCCTGAAAGGTATGCGTTGCGGCTCGAGAGAGCAATGCTATCGGGCTCTCTAATTATAGGACCTACAATAACATCCACAGGAAACATAAGGTCATGGATTATGCGTTTCAGAACCGCAACCTGCTGGGCATCTTTCTGTCCCAGAATCATAATATCCGGCTCCACGACCAGGAGCAGCTTGGTTACAACCGTGGTGACTCCCCGGAAATGGCCGGGGCGCGCGGCCCCCTCCAGCTTATCCGACAGCTCCTCCTCCACCACCCACGTTGTAAACCCGGCGGGATAGAGGTCCCCTGTGTCCGGGATGAGAACGGCATCGACCTCTCTTTCAGAGAGCAGCTTCAGATCCCCCTCCAGATCACGCGGGTAGAGATCGAAATCCTCAGAGGGACCGAACTGCGCAGGGTTGACGAAGATACTGACGACTACGCGGTCGGCCCTTTCGGCAGCCAGGTCCACAAGAGAGAGATGACCCTGGTGCAGGGCCCCCATCGTTGGAACGAAAGCAATAACATCGCCCGCGCAGCGCTGTTGCCTCGACCATTCCAGCATCCGAGCGGGGCGCCGGAATCGTTGCATGATCCCCCTACTGCCCTTCACGCCCGTCGTAAGATTCGTCCGGGCCGGGAAAGGAACCGGAACGGACATCCTCCACATATCTGGATACGGCTGAAATGATATCTTCGGCGATATTCGCATAGCGGCGTACGAACCTGGGCCTGAATTCGGTGAACAGCCCGAGCATGTCCTGAGTGACCAGGATCTGGCCGTCACAGCCGTTGCCCGCCCCAATCCCTATAGTCGGGATTTCCACAGCCGCCGTCACCTCTTCGGCCGCGCCGGCAGGGATCTTCTCCAGTACTATCGAAAAGCAGCCGGCTTCCTCGAGGAGTCTTGCATCCTCAATCAGCCTCTTCTGCTCCTCGTCGGAGACAGCCTGCAGCATGTACCCGCCGAAAACATTAATGCTCTGCGGGGTCAGTCCCAGGTGTCCCATTACCGGCATACCGGCCGATACCAGGCGCTTTATCGTCCCTACGATGTGCTTTCCCCCCTCAAGCTTGACCGCTTCGGCCCCACCCTCGGCCATCAGCCTGCCGGCGTTGCGTACCGCTTCGTCCGGGTTCACCTGGTAGGTGAGAAACGGCATATCTGTCACCAGGAGTGCGAGCTCCACCCCCTGGGAAGCCCAGCGCGTAAAGTGGAGCATCTCCTCCAGCGTCACACCCAGTGTATCCTTGCGGCCAGCCATCACCATTCCGGCGGAATCCCCCACCAGTATTACATCCACACCGCTTGCATCCAGCATACGGGCGGTCAGAGCTTCGTAGGCGGTCAGGCAGACGATCAGCCGCTTCTCCCTCTTCATCCGGCGCAGGGTGCGCACGGTCACCTTCTCACGCGCCGGTTCCCGGGACGGGCTCGGATTCATGGCTTCGACGCTCCCGGGCCATAGAAGGTCGTGCCCGCGTGCGGCCGTCTTATCTCCTCGATCAGATCATCCAGGTCGGCCTGGCGGTGAACGAAATCTATCTCGCTCGTATTCACTACAAGCAGCGGACTGGCGTCGTAATGGAAGTAGTAGTAGTTATACGCCTCGTTGAGGGAGCGGAGATAATCTTCGGAAAGCCGCCGCTCGTAAGAGCGCCGGCGGCGGCGGATACGCTCTATCAGCACTTCGGTTGTGGCCTGCAGGTAGATGATCAGATCGGGAACCGGGATCTGGGGTTCGATCAGATCGACCAGCTTCTCATAGAGGGCCAGTTCTTTGTCGTCGAGGGTCAGATAAGCGAAGATCTTGTCCTTGGCGAACATGTAATCGGCTATCACCAGATCGTGGAAGAGATCCTGCTGACTGAACTCCTGCTGCTGCATGTAGCGGGAGAG
>JAGLTZ010000380.1 GCA_023135015.1 Candidatus Latescibacterota bacterium | reverse complement strand
CCCACCCCTATGGCGCCCTCTATCGCAATGTAACGTGCTTCCTTCACCCGCAAACTCCCGGACTGGTATTTATTCCTCCCGACATCCTGCAACAGTCTCCCGACTTCTTCAAGTCCCGTCAGACCTTATGCCAGGGACTCCACAACCGCAATGTAGAAGCGCTCCCAGTCTGACTACCTCCTCCTGTACGGGTAGAATTCTGCGCGCCTCTTCCAGCAGCTCCCCCACCACCCCCACACCTGGCACGACAATGGTACACGAGAGCTCCGCCAGCGGGGTCAGCACGAAAAGCCGCTCCGCTATCGCCGGGTGGGGAATGGTCAGACTTTTTTCTGAAATGACCTCCCCACCGTACAGTAATATGTCCACATCCAGTTCTCTCGGACCGTAGTGTTCCCGCCTGCGCCTGCCAGCGGCCTTTTCGGCCTCGTTGCACGCCGCCAGCAGTTCCCTTGGATCGATAGCGGTCTTGAAATGCCCAACACAGTTAATAAAATCGGGCTGATCGGAAAGGTATTTTGGTTTGCTTCGGAAGAGTCCGGAGAGTGCAACGGGCTCTACGCCCCGTTCCCCCAGGAACGCTATGGCGGTCTGGATCGCCGCCACCCCGTCTCCCAGATTGGAGCCGAAAGCCAGGTATATATCGGTGTTCACGGGCGTGTTATCTCCACCTCATACCCCTCGCCCACGCCACCGGTAAAACTGGTGCCCGGTTTCTTGAGCCTGACCACCACACTCTCCACACGCGGCAACTCCAGCAGGGCATCGGCCACCAGCTGGGCCACGGTCTCCAGCAGGTTGCACGGCTGCCCTTCAACCGCGGTTTTCACAAGCCGGTAGACATCTCGGGCATTCACAGCCATCTCCAGATCGTCACTGTCGGAGGCAGGGCGCTGGTCGTATCCAACTTCCACATCCACCTCGAAATCCTGCCCTTCCTCGCGTTCGCCGGGCGTGACTCCATGGTGGCCGTGGAAAGTGAGCGACCTGAGTAGGAGCCGGTCGGTCATCAGGTCTCCCCGAGTCCCTCTTCGAGTGCGATATGGGCCTGCCCGATCAGATCCTCCATTACATCTTCCATCGTGTAGATGCCCTTCCGCCCGTGTAGCCAGCAGGCAGCCCTTATGGCGCCTGCTGCGAATGCGCTGCGGTCCCTTACCGTATGGACCAGCTCCAGCATCTCAGCCGTGCCGTCGAATCCGACCGTGTGACAGCCCGGGTCCGACCCGGCCCGAACCGACGCAACGCTCAGCTGATTTGACGATATGGGGCCGGAACCAGGCCCGATATGAAGGAGATCTTTGTGATCGATGGCGTCGAGCAGCACTTCTCCAATATAGAGGGCAGTCCCGCTCGGGGATTCTTCATTCCGGGCATGGTGCTTCTCCCAGATGAAGGGGTCGAATCCCTCCTCCCCGTCAAAGAGGAGGGCAGCTTGCTTCAGCAGATAAATGAGGACGTTCAGCGCATATGCAAAGTTGGGCGCATGCAGCAGCGAGCCTTCGCCGTTCAAGACAGCTGCCTTAACGTCCGGAGCCTGATCCTGCCAGTTTGTTGTACCCACGACCAGAGGCAACTCAAGCGCTACAGCTCTACGGACGTTGCCCGGCACGGCTTCGGGGGCGGAAAAATCCAATCCTACCTCGGCGCCCTTCAGGGCTGCCTTCTTACGCGGCTGCCCGTTTCGAAGATCGTCCCCGTTAAAAACACTAGTGACTGTAACGTCCCAGGCCTTAGCGGCCGCCTGCACCGCTCTCGACATCTTCCCGTCACCGAAAAGGCACAGTCTGGGCACAGATTGCTTCATTTCATATCCTTCCGTCTCAGATACTGCAGGAAGACTTCTTCGTCCGTCGATTTCACATCTATCAGGTC
Organism: Candidatus Latescibacterota bacterium; assembly: GCA_023135015.1. Classification (GTDB taxonomy): domain Bacteria; phylum Blakebacterota; class Blakebacteria; order Blakebacterales; family Blakebacteraceae; genus JAGLTZ01. Next base: position 1,579 of record JAGLTZ010000380.1, on the reverse strand, counting down.
ATACAGAGGCTGGGGCTCCAGCACCTCTTCTGCATCAGCGATTGTTGGCGCGCCGTTATCCCCCATTACCCAGCGGGTGACGGTGATAAACAGCTCGTCAACCAGATCGTGTTCAAAGAAACCTGCGGCCGTCTTTCCTCCCCCCTCGATCAGGACCCTCTCCATTCCCTCAACAGCCAGTCGTTCCACGAGGGCCGGAATATCCACCTTCCCGCTTCCGATCCTCCAGATTTCCGCGGCCTCCACCAGCTCGGGGGCCGGCTCACCAGCCTGCCGGGTCGTCACTATCAGCCTCCGCCCGGGAGTGCGGAAGGTACGCCCGGCAGGCAGATCGAGACTGCCGCATATTACCGCAACCGCCGGGTGTTCAGGGCGGCCTTGCGAGAAGCGTTGCCTGCACGCCTCGGGATCCTTCAGCTCCATTGGAGGATCGTGGGCACGCACGGTCCCGGCCCCCACCACCAGCACATCCGCCCACGCCCTCAGCTCATCCAGTCGGCGGATGTCCGCATCCGAACCCAGCCTAACCGCTTCGCGGTCTGTGGCTGCGATCTTGCCGTCCAGACTGGTCGCCATGTTTAGTCGAATCAACATGTCCTTAAATCAAATCTACGCGTGGCACTTGTATATACTCAACATCAAAGGCCCTCACCCCCCATCTTGACACCCGAAGCGGAGCACCCGTACGATTGAAGCGGAGTGGAGGTGCACATGGAGCCGGAGCAGCCGCACATTAAAATAAACTGGGGCCCCGCCACGCTCGAAGTGCTCATATCCTTCTGCAAAGAGCATCTCGACCCGCTCGGTGAGAGTGAACTGAGCCTCTCCGTGCAGCTGGTCGTGGAGGAGCTGGTGACCAATGTCGTGCAGTACGGCTATAAGGGCGCAGAGGGGATTGTGGAAGTCAGCCTGGACATCGAACCCCAGACGGTGACCCTCACGCTCCGCGACCGCTCACCCGAATTCAATCCCTTCCTGCTAGTGACCGGGAATGCCGGCCAGGATGAAGGTGGGCGCGGCCTTTCGATAGTGCGGCGGCTGGCCGAAACAACCCTCTACGAGCGGAACAGTAAGGGTGAGAACATCCTGCAGTGCACTTTCCCCCGCTCCACCGGCCAGCAATAGCATAACTCTCCAGTACGGTAACGAGGAAAGAAAAACGCCCCACCCGGTATAGACTCCAGGCGGGGCGTATCTGCCGTAAGAGGTCGGCCTAGGAGCCTGTCGGAGAAACCGCGCCGCCTGCCGGCATGGGCGGCATCTTATCCTCCTCAGGCTTATCTGTAACGATCGCTTCGGTCGTGAGAAGCAGCGCAGCGATACTGGCGGCGTTCTCCAGCGCGATGCGGACAACCTTGGTCGGGTCGAGAACACCATTCTCCACCAGATCCTCGTACGTGTCTGTGCGCGCGTTAAAGCCTTCATCCTGCTTCATCTCGAGCACCTTCTGCACGACTATTGAACCTTCCTGCCCCGCGTTCTCAGCTATCAGGCGGGTCGGGGCCAAGAGCGACTTCCTGACGATGTTCGCTCCAACGGCCCAGTCACCGTCCAGCTTCAGCTTATCGATAGCGCCGAG
>JAGLTZ010000038.1 GCA_023135015.1 Candidatus Latescibacterota bacterium | reverse complement strand
CCATCACGTTCCTCACCGCCCTTTCAATTTCAGCCATCGCGACAGACCAGCGCGTCAGGACCGGTGGAGCCTACTATATGATCAGCCGCTCCCTAGGCATCGAAACCGGTGGGGCCATAGGTGTGCCTCTCTACTTTGCCCAGGCCCTGTCGATTGCGCTGTACACGGTCGGCTTTGCAGAGAGTGTCGCCAACGTCTTCCCGGTACTTGACGAGAAATCGGTGGCGATCGTAACAACGGTCTTTGTCGCTCTGGTCGCCCTGAAATCGATACGGGCGGCTATCAAGGTTCAGTACGTGATAATGGCCCTCATTGGACTCTCCCTGCTCTCTTTCATCTCAGGGCGCCCCATCGAGCAGACCGAGGTTGTTCTGTGGGGCGCAGAGGGAGGGGAGCATTTCTGGATGGTGTTTGCGGTCTTCTTTCCTGCTGTCACAGGTATAATGGCAGGCGTCAACATGTCGGGTGATCTGGAGGATGCGGGGCGGTCGTTACCCCGCGGCACTCTGGCGGCTGTAGGAACAGGTTACCTGATATATATGCTCCTGCCTTTCCTCCTTGCTCTCCGTGCCAGCACCGCCTCGTTGATAGACGACCCGCTGGTGATGCGCAGGATAGCTCTCTGGGGGGATGCCATCCTTCTGGGCGTGTGGGGAGCCACTCTCTCCAGCGCAGTGGGCAGCATCCTGGGGGCACCGCGCGTGCTGCAGGCATTAGCGCGGGATGGCATTCTGCCGAGGTGGCTGTCGTGGCTGGGGAGAGGCAGTGGCGCGGGAGATGAGCCGCGGATCGGCACGGCGATAACTCTTGCAGTCGCTCTAGTGGCGGTCTACTTCGGCAATCTGAATATGATCGCCCCGGTCCTCACAATGTTTTTCCTGACCACCTATGGCGTGCTGAACATAACGGCGGGGCTGGAGCGTTTCCTCGGCAACCCCTCTTTCAGGCCCAGGTTCAAGGTCCACTGGTTCTGGTCGCTTCTCGGGGCCATCGGCTGCGCGGCCATCATGCTCCTTATCAACGCGGTGGCGGCGATCATCTCCGCAGTCTGTGTGTTCTCAATCTTTCTCTGGCTGAAACAGAGGGAGCTGAAGAGCACATGGGGCAGTGTGGGAGGGGGCATCTGGATGGCGCTGGCCGGGTCAGGTCTGCTCAGGCTCAAGAAGACCACAGACCCAAAGAACTGGAGGCCCCACCTGCTCGTCCTGCTGGGATCACCGACCAGACGGTGGCACCTGGTGGACATGGCTGCTTCTCTGACGCACAACCGTGCGCTCATGACGGTTTCAGCCGTTCTTCCCGAGGAAACAGGCAGTGCCGAGCGGCTCAGCGCGATGGAATCAACTATCTCCGAATACCTTATAAAGCAGGGCATTCAGAGCCTGGTGCGGGTCACCTCTGCACCCAATCCATACCTGGGGGCTGTAAGGTTGATTGAAACCTACGGGCTGGGCGCGCTGGTACCGAATACCGTCCTGATGGGATACAGTGATGAGTACGAGAACCGCGGGGAGTACTTCGAGATGATCTCCGGTCTACACCAAGCCAGGCGTAATGTTGCGATCATGCACTACAACGCTGAAACTGGTTTCGGTACGCGCCATCGTATTGATGTCTGGTGGGGTGGACTTCGCAAGAACGGCGGGCTGATGATGATTCTCGCCTACCTCCTCAGGACAAGCCGGCAGTGGAGGAATGCCGAAGTCTGCGTCAAGATGGTGGTGCCTACCGATGCAGCCGTTGAAGGGTCCAGTCATAATCTCGCCAAACTGGTTGAAGACCTCCGGACGGGTGCCACTACCAGGGTCATAGTTGCTGATGGTCGCCCTTTCGATGAGATCCTGCGTGAATCCTCGAGGCGGGCAGACCTGATTTTCCTCGGCCTGGCGAAACCGGAAGATGACTTCGTCTCTTATTGCGAGGAACTCCAGAGACGTATTGAAGGTCTTCCAACAACCATCTTCGTGCTGGCGTCAGAGGATATGGCCTTCGAGGAGATCCTGCTTCAATACGAACATAGGAGCCTGTCGGAGACAGGCTCCTAGAGCCGTTCCGTTCACTCATTCCTGTTCAGGGTGAATTCCCAGGCACAGTACCAATCATCCGGATGATCATCGGGCGGACAGGCTATACATCTCGTCTCTATGCATTCATCTATGGTCCTGGCAAAGCCTTCATATTCGATCAGCCCGACAGGCTTGCATGGAAAATCGGGCAGCCCTTTCTTCTTCCTGGTAGATTGAACCCGGCAGTCATTCATCCTGAATACAAGGCGGGAATCGGTCTGTTCGACTATCTCCTGTTTGTTGATGAAGGCGTAAAGCCTGCGCCCGAGGGCCACAGCAAGAGCAGGGATGCCGCCCCCCGCCCCGATACCGTGGCGCTTCATTATCCTCTTCGCCTCGATAACGGTGAAGCTCTCCCACGCCTTCCTATCCAGCTCGATAGCATCCTCCAGGCCCAGCTTCTCCTCAACGGCGAGGAACCATAGGCCGTCGTGGGTCAGCCAGTTGAGCGCGGCGTCGCACAGCATGCCTTCCAGATCTTCCCGCGAGAAATCCTTAAACATCATTCTGTTCCAATCATCCTGGGAGCCTGTCGGAGAAACCGACGATAGCGAGGGTCGAGCTGGCGCCGGATGCCAGCGTTAGCCGCAGCCGGAGTGTTTCTCCGGCAGGCTCCTGGTAAGCTTGACCAGGAGATTCAGGGCCTCTACAGGTGTCAGATTGTCCGGATCGACCTTCCTCAGTTCTTTGATGAGGGGATCGGATCGTCCTGAAAAAAGTTCAGTCTGCTTATTCGCAGATACCGGGCCCGCTGTTTCCCCCTCCGGCAACGGCCTCTCCTCCTCCAGGTTGCGCAGGATATCACGGGCACGTGTGATCACCGGACCGGGCACACCGGCCAGCTCCGCGACATGGATGCCGTATGAATGGTCGCACCCGCCTGGAACAATCTTGTGCAGGAAGATGACCTTATCCCCCCACTCTTTCACAGCCACATTCAGGTTGAACACACGGGCAAACCGCTCGGCTAGAACGGTGAGTTCGTGGTAGTGAGTGGCGAAGATCGTCTCTGCACCCACCTCTTCATGCAGGTATTCGCCCACCGCCCAGGCAATGGAGAGACCATCGTAGGTGCTCGTTCCGCGCCCGACTTCATCCAGCAGTACCAGGGAATCCGTTGTGGCATTGTGCAGGATATTCGCGGTTTCGTGCATCTCTACCAGGAAGGTGGACTCCCCGCCTGCCAGATTGTCCATTGCGCCAACCCGGGTGAATATCCGGTCCAGTACAGGCAGTCGGGCCCTGGCTGCCGGCACGAAAGAACCTGCCTGGGCCAGCAGACAGATCAATCCGACCTGGCGCAGGTATGTGCTCTTGCCCGACATATTGGGTCCGGTGACAATTGCTATCTGTCTCTCTTCCGACAGAAGGGTATCGTTTGGGATAAAGGTGGCCCGGGGGAGAAGTGCCTCCACTACCGGGTGTCGTCCATCTTCGATCTCCAGGGTGCCATCATCCGTCAGTTCGGGGCGAACGAAGTTATGACGCACGGCCGCCTCTGCAAGTGAGGTGAGCATATCCACCGTGGCCAGCGCCGAAGCATTGCTCTGCAGTACCTGCAGTTGCTCCGCTGCTTCCTGGCGAAGGTCCGTGAAGAGCTGGTATTCGAGGCCGTTCGCTCTCTCTTCGGCCTTCAGGACTTCCTCCTCCTTCTCTTTCAGCTCGGGGGTCACATATCGCTCGGCGGCAACGAGGGTCTGCTTTCGTATGTAATCGTCAGGAACTTTCTCTACATGGGTCCTGGTGACTTCGAGATAGTAGCCGAAGACCTTGTTGTA
>JAGLTZ010000379.1 GCA_023135015.1 Candidatus Latescibacterota bacterium | reverse complement strand
CTACGGCCTCGAGAAGCCTGTTTGCCTCATTGCGGATATGCGAATGATAGATACCCCCGTATCGAGCTATGACTTTTACCAGCTCTACTATTTCATCTGTGTCAGAGAAATTTCCCGGCACATAGATGAGGCCTGTAGAAAGCCCATACGCCCCCTGCTCCATCGCCTCTTTCACAAGTGCCTTCATCTGCTCCAGCTCTTCCGGCCTGGGCGGTCTGTCTTCCCTCCCCATTACCAGCTGGCGAACAGTACCGTGACCCGCAAGAAGGGCGGCATTGAGACCGATGCCATTCTCCGACCAGCGCCTCATCTGATCTTCCGCCTTTTCGAACATGTTCCACGCACTCGAGCCGCATTGTCCCACCACAACCGTTGTCACACCCTGATGCAGGTAGTTCAGGCAGGCCATGTTTTCCGGAAAGTACATGCCTCGGTCAACGTGGGTGTGCAGATCGATAAAGCCGGGTGTCACCACGAGTCCTCTGGCGTCAACCGTTCGTGCGGCGGTACCCCTGATCGACCTGGCCACCTGTACGATACGACCATCTTTGACGGCAACATCAGCCCTGAAGGCCGGGTTGAGCGACCCGTCATAGACTCTCCCGTTCTTGATCAGGAGGTCAAAGTTCTCCGTCTCCTGGGCAGATCCACCACTGAAAACCAGTAGAACCGCCATCATTATGAAGGTGACCGGAATGCAGCTCCTGCGATTCATGACTCCTCCTTGTACTAATCGGGACTATTTGATAACGCGCCGGCGAATCAGAGGCCCAGCTTCCTTACCGCCTCGTCTATGCGCTGAACGGCCCGCTCCAGGTCCTCCATCGACGCCGCGTAGGATACGCGCAAGAAGCCCTCCGCTCCAAATTCAACGCCTGGTACAAGTGCAACCTTGGCCTCTTCAAGCAGCCATGTGGAAACATCGGTGCTTCCCTCGGCATCGGGGAGCGCCTCAATGAGCCCGGCCACTCCCACCAGAAGGTAGAATGCCCCCTGTGGTGGAACATCGACACATAACCCGGGGATTCCCGATATCGCCTCCAGGAGAAAGTCACGGCGCCTGAGGAATTCCTGACGCATCTCTTCCACGACCTGCTGATCACCGGTCATGGCCGCGAGTGCTGCCGCCTGCGCCAGCGCGCTCGGGTGGTGAGTGGCCTGTCCCTGGAAAGATGTGACCTTCTTGATCCACGGTTCCGGGCCGGCCAGGTAGCCGATCCGCCACCCCGGCATGGCGTATGTCTTGGAGAAACCTCCCACAACAGCAGTCAGCTCTCCTGCCTCATCGGACACCACTGCCGGAGAGAGGTAAGGCCCCCCTTCGAAGATGATCATATCGTAGACTTCATCACTCACGATGGCGCAGCCGGCACCTGTGCATATCTCGGTAAGCTCCCGCACATCATCGGCCGTATAGTAAGCGCCGCTGGGGTTGCAGGGATTGTTGAAGATAATGCAGCGTGTCTTCGGAGTGAGAGCCTCGTGGATCTGCTCCGGGGTTACCTTGAACCCGTTGGAACTCTCAGCCGTGACAATGCGCACGACCCCTCCGAGCAGCTCGACCTGGGCCGTAAAAGACACCCAATACGGGGCCGGCACGATCACCTCATCACCAGGATCGATAAGCGCCGCAAGTGCATTGAAGAGGGCCTGCTTCGCGCCATTGGAGAGAATGACCTGATCGGTGTTGACGCGGAGTCCCTTTGTGCGTTCGAGATATTCGACCAGAGCCTGCCGCACTTCGAGGTAGCCGGCAGTCGGCCCATAGCAGGTCGGCCCCTCCAGCGCTTCGCGCTTGACCGCTTCCCTGACAGCTCTGGAAGGAGTGAAATCAGGTTCCCCTGCCGCCAGGACTATCACGTCATGGCCGGCTTTCTGGAGTTTTCTCGCCTTCTCGGTGAAGGCCACCGTTGCTGACGGCTTGAGCAAGCTGAGTCTGTTCGAAATATACATCGGTATCCTTTCGCAAATCTGCTTGAGAATAAAGGAATATATACAATCAAAAACGTCAGAGTTGCACAATAAGACCATTTCAACTCCCGGGCAGATAAACGGTCTGTAGAGGCATCACTTGACGAACAATCGGCTGAGTCAACACCCGGGGCGAGAGAGGTTGACCTTCGCAAGATTGTGGGGCTCCAGGTAGCAAGGAAAAGAAGCTGAATGGGCTAACACAGTTGCTTAAAAGCGAAACAGGTATCAGATTCTTTGCCATGAAGAGAGTCCGCCTCGCCGCCGAAATAGTACATAGGTTCCTGAACACCTGAGCCTTTAGGAGAAGACAATGCAAACCTCGGCCGTACGTCACCTTGCCTGTTCTCTGGTCCTATGTCTGCTGGTCGCAACGACGACCTCAGCCCAGGAAAAGCCCACCATCACGCCCGATGATTACGGGAAATGGGAATCGCTCGGTTCTCAGGCCTTCTCCCCAGACGGCCGGTGGATGACATATGCGATCAACCGGGTCAATAGAGAGAACGAGCTGAGGATACATAACCTGGAAGCCGACACCGTGAAAGTGGTCGAATACGGCTCGAGAGCCGTATTCTCCGACGACTCCAGGTGGCTTGCCTACAGCATCGGATACTCGGAGAAGGAACGCGAGAGGATGGAAAAGCAGAAGAAGCCCATCCGTAATAAGATGGGGCTGTTCGACCTCTCCACCGGAGAAGAGATCATTATCGAGGAAGTTTCCTCCTTCGTGTTCAGGGACAGCGGTGGATTTCTGGCCATGAGGAGATATTCGATCAAGGATCGCGAGAGCAAGGGCGCCGACCTGGTCGTGCGGGACCTCTCTACAGGCCTGGACACCAATTTCGGCAATGTCTCCTCATTCTCGTGGCAGGACGAGGGCAACCACCTGGCTATGATCATCGATGCCGAAGGCAAGGCCGGGAACGGGGTCCAGCTGTACGATCCTTCCACCGGTATCCTACGCACTCTCGACTCCTCAAATGCCGTCTACACGGGTCTAGGCTGGCGTGAAGAGGCCGACGACCTTGCGGTCCTGCGTGTCAGGGAGGATGAAGGCTACGAGGATGACACCCACGAGATCATCGCCTGGCGCGGTCTCTCGTCAAGGCGGACGGATAAGTTGGTGTACGATCACACTGCGGATGAGAACTTCCCTGCAGGCATGCGAATAGTGGACATGCGCCCGCTCCTCTGGGCAGATGACGGCTCTTCCATTTTCTTCGGTATCAAGGAATGGGAGAAGAAAGCGGAGGAACCTGAAGCAGCAGAAGAAGACACGACCGGGACTGCAGAGCCCGGAGAACAGGAGGAAAAAGAGGAGGCTGAGGAAGAAGAGGAAGAAGAGTCCGCCAACGTGGAGATCTGGCACGCCCGCGATGTCGACATCTGGCCCGGACAGAAGGTCCAGGCGAATCGCAAGAGGCGCGAGAACTTCCTCTGCGTATGGCACCTGAACGACGGCAGGTTCTTACAGCTCGGAAACGAGCTTACAGAGAACGTGAATCTGGTCGAGGGGCAGAAACTGGCCGTGGGAATAGACCAGACCCCGTACGAGCGGGACCGCATGTTTGGACCTCGCTACCAGGACGTTTATGTGATCGACGTCACGACCGGCGACCGCACGAAGATAAAGGAACGACTGGAATACCTGTACGGAAGCAGTTCAGCCGGCAAGTACCTGCTCTACCTGGAGGATGACCACTACTACGCCTACGACTTCGAGAAAGGCATCCATACCAACATCACGCGGGAAATCCCTACCTCGTTCGTCAATCTGGAAGATGACCACACGGTGGAGCAGAAGCCTCCATTCCGCTACGCAGGCTGGACAGAGAATGACCGGGCCGTTCTCCTCTATGATAAATATGACATCTGGGAGGTGCGACCCGACGGCTCCAGGTTCCAGAACCTCACCAACGGCGCAGATGATAAGATCCGATACCGCTACCTGCGACTCGACAGGGAAGAGGAATTCATCGACCTCACGAAGCCGGTCTACTTGAGCATATGGGGCGAGTGGACCAAGCAGTTCGGCTTCGCCCTCAGGAGACGCAGCCGCGAGCCGGAGGAGCTGATCTTCCTGGATAGGAACGTGGGGCGGCTCGTAAAGGCCAAGGAAGCGGATGCCTACGCATACATCATTCAGGATTTCGACGACTCTCCGGACCTCTTCGTGGGAGGTCAGGACCTGAAGGACGCTGATCAGATTACAGAAACAAACGCCTTCCAGAACGACTACGCCTGGGGGCACTCGGAACTCATCAACTACGAGAACGTTCATGGAAGACCTCTTCAGGGTGCCCTCTTCTACCCCGCCAATTACATACCGGGCAGGAAGTACCCGATGATCGTCTATATCTATGAAATTGTATCGAACTCTGTACACCGCTACACCACGCCTTCGGAGCGCAGCGCTTACAACACAACGGTCTTCACACAGGAGGGATATTTCGTCTACCAGCCCGACATCGTTTATAGAGACCGCAACCCGGGTCTCTCGGCGGTCGAGTGCGTGGTGCCAGCCGTGCAGAAGGTGCTGGAGACGGGCATGATCGACCCCGACCGGATAGGTCTTGTGGGACACTCCTGGGGAGCGTACCAGACATCGTTCATCGTCACTCAGACAGATCTGTTCTCAGCCGCTGTGGCGGGAGCGCCGCTCACCGACCTCATCAGCATGTACCTGTCGATCTACTGGAACACCGGTGGCACCGACGCCCGCATATTCGAGATCAGCCAGGGTCGGATGGAGGTTCCCTTCTGGGAGGACCTGGAGGCCTATATGAACAACTCCGCTCTCTTCAACATAGGGAACATGAACACCCCCCTGCTCGTGGCCTTCGGCGATGAGGACGGAGCTGTGGACTGGCATCAGGGTATCGAGCTCTACAACGCCGCCCGCCGGGCAAATAAGGATTTCGTCCTGCTGGTTTACCCTGGAGAGAACCACAGCCTGCGCAAGGAGCCAAACCAGCTGGACTACCACCGACGGATCATCCAGTGGTTCGGCTATTACCTCAAAGATGGTGAGCCCGCCACCTGGATTACCGACGGAGTTACATTCCTGGAGCGCGAGAAAGAAGTGGAACGCATAAAGAAGTAGCTGTCACGTTTGGAGCGAAGATCGCCCTTTTCACACTGCCGGCGGCAATCGTCGGCCTGGTGGGGAGGGCTGTCGTGCCGTATTCAGCCGACCTCTTTTGCTCTTTCGGCGAGCAGGCGTTCAACCTCTCCGGCAAGAGCGTGCATCTCATAAGGTTTGTACAAATAAGTATCCACTATGCTCTCGAACTGGTCCAATGCCTCACAAGATAGATCGAACCCGCTGGATATGATGGTCTTGATCGCTGGGTCGTGCGAGCGGAGTACTTTTGCAATCTCCAGGCCCTCCCTCCCACCTGACAGCGTCAGATCCAAGATAGCCAGAGCGATACGATTATCAGCTGAGGCGTGAATTTCTAATGCCTCTTCTTCAGATGAGGCTGTTAAAACCTCGTATCCATATAAGTTCAGGACCTCTTGACCCAGCTGCAGCACCATGAGATCGTCGTCAACAATCAGGACGGTTTCTCTATGCTTCTCAAGGTTGTCTGCAAGATCTTTGAACATACTTTCCATCCTCGACTTTTACCTTATTGCCCTCAACGGAGAACACCCAAGCTACAAGACCGAAGTGCTGGCTTGAGTCATACAATCCACGATCATACTGTGTAGTGCTACAACCTCGGCTCGGATCTTCTCTAGCTCCTTCCTCCTCGGATGATCCGTTGGTAGTTCCCTCATCAGATGCCTGATACCGTTGTCGACGGACTCCAGCTTGAGACCTACGTCAACAAGCAGCCTCTGCATGAGTGTGTTATTTGCTATCATCCTCGTAACCGGCTCTCTGCCGCTCTTGTTACTTCACTTCCGTTCATGCACACGCCAGCATAGCCCGACGGCGGAGTCGGCTCTTCTGGTTGTAACGGGTCGCGAGTGTCCAGTAATCCAGATGCTGGTCAACTTTCCGCACAGAGTTCTCAAAGGAATTAAACAGATCCTCAGTGCTGTACGGCTTCTCCAGGAAATCTCCTACTCCTACCTCAGTGACTCGGCAAACCAAGTCATAGTTACCCGAATCGGAGGTGACTATCACTCTGGCGCCTGAAAGTCGTTCACGAACGCATTCCAGAACGGTGAATCCATCCATATCCTGCAGCTGCAGGTTCAGGAGGACGATCGTCGGAGAAAGCTCTTCCAGAAGTTGAAGTGCTTCCTTCCCGGTAGAGGCTCCAAATGCTTGTACGGCAACACTGAACGCACTAAGAACTGCTTCCCTGAGTGCATCGTCGCTCTCGATCACCAGAACGCGATTGATTTTCATTTCCCCCTCCCAGTGAACCAGGTATGAGCAGCATCAGGTATTGCGGGTCGCAATACCCATGCCACGATATTCTCTGGAGAGCAACTTCAAGACAATGTTTTGTAACTTGTTTAAATACAACAGGTTAGCGCAGGGCTTATCCAGGCTATCCCTCTGCCGTCCTCCCACACTCCCGTATAGTTACCGAGCCGGTTGCACAACAGATTATGCAGACCGGTGACAGTATTCCCGATTCACACCTATATAAATCTGTATAACTTATTGTCCTGCAATGGATCAGGGGCTATGCACAATCTGTGTGCATAACACACAACCGGAAGCACAATCATTTGGAGACATCACCCTGACCGTATTCTTCAGGTAAGATTTTAAGAGCGCGCAGATGGTGGCTTAACGTGTTCCGGTGAAGCCCGAGTATGCTGGCAGCCCGTATCTGGTTGCCTTTGGCGATACGCATCGCCCGTACGATAAACGCCCTCCTGAACTCCTCGATTGCTTCTTTGTATCTGGATTTCGTCACATCGGTAATAGCAACACCGATTTCCTTGCGATATGCATCGAGCATATGATCCGGAAGACTCTCCACAGAAACCTCCGGACCAGGCTCCAGCACTGTATGTCTCTCTATCAGGTTTCTGAGCTCGCGTACGTTTCCCGGCCAATCGTATACCTCGAATACTTCCTGCACTTCATTACTAAGTCTGAGGGCGGGCTTTTTCAGTTCCTCAGCGAACTGCTGCAGGAAGTGATCGGCCAGTAGGGATATGTCCTCGCGCCGTTCCTGCAGAGGCGGGAGGTTTACTGCAATCACATTAAGCCGGAAGAAGAGATCATTGCGGAATTCGCCATTTTCAACCGATCTGCTCAAATCACGGTTCGTGGCGGCTATCCACCGTACATCCAGATGTATCGGTTTATTTCCTCCCACCCGTTCGATGACCTTTGTCTCCAACGTACGGAGCAGCTTCGACTGCAGTTCCAATGACAGCGCGCCAATCTCATCGAGGAAGATAGTGCCCCTGTTTGCCAGTTCGAATTTCCCTGTTTTCCGCTCCGTGGCCCCGCTGAATGCCCCTTTCTCATGGCCGAACAGCTCGGATTCAAGCAGCGTCTCTGGGATGGCGGCACAGTTTACCGTTATGAGTGGGAATTCTGCCCTCCTTGAATGTTCATGCACGAATTGAGCGGCCAGCTCCTTTCCGGTCCCCGATTCGCCGGTGATCAACACCGAAGAATCTGTCGGCGCAGCCTTTTTCAGTGATTCGAAGACCAGTGCCATCGATTCTGAAGCATAGATGATCTCCCCGCGATGTTCGGTTGCCTTCAGACTTGCACGGAGCGATCGATTCTTACGCTCTAAGTCGATCATTTTCAGAGAGAGCTCGATCGTGTGGCGCAGGTCGGTAACCTTGAAAGGCTTGGTCATGTAATCGTCGGCGCCGGCCTTGATCGCCTCGACAACCGTCTCTACATCCTTGTGAACCGTTACCATAATAACGGCACAATCGTACTCCTGACGGCGAATCTCTTTGAGTACATCCAGTCCCGAACGACCGGGCATGGAGATATCCAGCAGCACCAGGTCGTAGAGGCCGGAATCGAGTGTCTTCAAACCCGCATCGCCATCCTCCGCCATTGTCACATCGTGCAGATCTTCCAGGGCGATCTTATACGATTCGAGGATACTGCTCTCATCATCTATGGCCAGGATTCGCGCCATGAATTCAAACCTCGTCTTCTGGATAAGATGGAAGCCGTACCACAAAACAGGCCCCCTGCGTCATCCCCGGCCAGTAGTCTCCCAGGGTCTGGCGAACCCGTTCCCGCCATTCTGACGGTATCTTGTCGAGTGGAGTATACAGCGAGATATCCCCTCCATGGGCCTCGACTATCTTTTGTGTTATTGCCAGTCCCAGACCTGTTCCCTTCGACTTTGTAGTGAAAAAAGGCTCGAAGATATTTCTAGCCACATCGTCGGGCACACCCTTTCCGACATCGGCCACTATCGCCAGTACACTTCCATTATCCTCAATGGTCAATGTAGCGATGGCACCCCCCTCACCCTGTGCCTCGATTCCGTTCTTGATCAGGTTGAAAAAGACCTGTTCCAATTTGTCCGGGTCGGCCTTTACAGGACTCTGAGCTGAATAATTCTCGAGAGCCACCACCTTGTGACCAAGGAGCATGTCCCCGAAAAAGTTCACAGCTTGATGCAGGTGAAGATTGAGATCCAGATCACTTAGTTGCAGCCGGGTATCCCGACTGTAGTCAAGTAGATCGTCAATAAGCTTGGCAAGTCTTGTAACCTGATCATCTATAGTTCTGGTGAGTTCGCCTATGAAGTCCGGATCGTCGTAACGATACATCAGCATGTCCACGTAGGCCTGGACGCTGGTGAGAGGAGTCTTCATCTCGTGAGCGATCACCGAGGCGGTTGTCCCGATAGCAGAAAGCCGCTCTGAGCGCCGTATCTCCTCTTCCCTCTTTCTCAACTCCAGAGACATTGTGTTGAAGGTCTCGGCCAAGGCACCGATCTCATCTTCGGTCTCCACTTCAACCATTTCGCCGAACTCACCTGCCCCGATACGAACCGCTGCATCCTTCAGGCGTTCGACCGGTCCTATGACCCCCCGTGCTAGAAATACGGCCATCAACATGCCCACCAGCAGTCCCCCCAACCCCAGGCCGAGCACAGTCCGTTTCAGGGAGGTCACTTCCCCGAGAACCCGTTCACGGCTGAATCCCACCAGCGCGGCTCCCTCGACAACATCAAACCTCACAATTGGTGCAATACGTGTAAGAACCTCTCTCCCGTCGGCACCTGTGGTTTCGACAGTCTGCGGATGTCCCGATTGCAATGCCTGGTGAAGCTCTCTCTTCTGCAGAACCTTTTCGTGAAAACCTGAGCTGGTTTGAGTGAGGAGTGCC
>JAGLTZ010000378.1 GCA_023135015.1 Candidatus Latescibacterota bacterium | reverse complement strand
CTAGAAGCCGAGGCTTAGGAAGAACTGGCTCACCGTCCCAAGGTCCCCGTAGTCCGCCACACCGTAGTCCAACTGGATGGCGTAGCCGGAAACCGTCGTGTTCAACCCCAGCCCGTAACCCATGGTGAACAGCTCACGGTACCGGTCGCGCAGCCGCTCTCCCAGCTGCTCGCTTACCTTGCTCCTTACCCGGTACCCGAACCTGGCGTACACCATCTCGTTCCACGCGTACTCCATGCTGACCCCCATTCGGGCCACCTGGTCGTTCGCGTCCTCGATGTCCACCAGTGCCGTTAACCTGTTCATGTCGTTAGCCATGAACGTGCTGATGCCTCCCAGAAGGTCTATCGCTACACCCATCCGGAACATCAGCGGCAGATCGTAGTCCAGCGTCGAGAGCTTCGACTGAGGGTTCAGCCCCGCCGTGATCTCGCCCGGCTCGTCATCAAGCTGCCGGTCGAATACCAGGTCGGGCCCGTCCAGCCTCATCTTCGGCCCCATGTTAAGGATCGCCATGCCCAGCCGGGTGCCCAGCAGCCCGGTGTTGAACGTGGATCCTACGTCCAACGCCACCCCGTTCGCCACCGCCCGCTGGATCTTCTCCTGTACCCATTTGGCCGTGATCCCCAACGAGAACCTGTCGGTCAGGATCTGCGAGAACGTCAACCCTATGCAGGTGTTCGTTACCTCGAAGTACTCCCCTGTCCCCCCAGGCTCTTCTACCGTCGTGACCTCCATCTCGCCCGAGTTCAGCCCTATGTAGCTGACCCCGATCCGGGAGTTCAGACCCAACGGCATTACCAACGCCGTCATCGAGTGTGTTATCCCCGCGTAGAGATCCGCCTTGTTGTACGCCAGTGTCATACGATCTATGGCGGCGATCCCCGCAGGGTTCCAATACAGCGCTGTCGCGTCCTTCACCGTTGCCACTCCACCGCCGCCCAGCGCAAGTGCACGGGCGCCGATGGGCAGCTTCAGGAAGTTCGCCGCGCTTGTACCAACCTTCGACAGGTCGGTGGGCGGTATGTCGCCCTCCTGCTGACCGTAAGCAACCGTTGCGGTCACCAGAAGCAGCGCCACAGCCAACGTCGTTACTTTGCGCATCTTGTGTGTCTCCTTTTGATGTGCCATCGGTTGCCTACCGGATGATGGCGAACTTGCCGACCTTCTTGACAGAATCGCCGACCTTCACCACGTAGATGTATAGCCCGAAGGCCACTTCAGTGTATTCGTAAGTCCACATATTCCATTCCACCGAACCGATCTGGGTTGAGTTGTAGGTCTCCCCATGGTCCAGACTCGTTATCAGCTCACCCGCTATATTGTAGATATCAATGGTGCTGTTGGGCGGAATGTTGGTGAACATGACCTTTCTGTTGTTCTCATTCATGTCCCATTCGGCGCGGATGTAGTACGGGTTGGGAACCACCATGATGTCGTCGTAATCGATCAGGGTGTCTTCTATCGCCGCTACCGTAGTGCCGAAGGTGAACGACTGCCCTCCAAGACCGACGAGGGTCTTGTATGGTGTCATTGTCCACACATCACCCACATCCCAGTAGTCCTCGTTGGTGGAGAAACTCGACTCGTTGAACCTGAGGCGGTACGCCCAGTCGGAACGTGAGTTCGGGTTGGACGTGTCGTAGCCCCAATACTCTGAGTCGCTGGAGGGGTGGGTGTCGGTGAAAGGCTTCACCGTCACACCGTCGGCCTCGTAGTACGGCACGGGAGTAACCATGAAGTAGTAACCGTCCCAGAAGGGCTGGCCCGGCCAGTAGGTGCCCGGCATCAGCCTGGTGTTCGTCTCTATGTCCCACAGCTCGAAGGGACACTGGATTAGTTCACCCTGGTTATAGCCGCCACCGGAACGCGTGAAGATCCAGTTGGTGTCTCCGGCCGCGGTCACCCAGCCGGTGAAGCGGAACTCCACCACGTTCATTAAACCTGTCCGGTTGGCGCGGTTCGCGGCCGACCCGGAGCCTTCCATGTACGCCTGGGTCATATTGACGGTGTAGTTAGTGCTGTCGGACATGTCCGTGGTTATCTCGAACTCATAAACACCGCCATCCTCCACGACCACACCGTCCGCATCCATGGGAGGCATGGTGACGATCCGGAATCCATCCGTGACCGGTATGATGTCGAAACCGTGGTCTATCTTGCTCCCCAGGACCGGCTTGCTAAAGAAATCGATATCGGTGTCCACGTTGCGCAGCAGGATTCCAGGCTCGAGCGGATAGAGGACCGTGCCGTACCACGATGAGTCCCCGACAACCGAAACGGCATACGTATCACCCGTTATTTGAGCGTCGTCTATCACAACAGCAAAGATGCTCACCTCTCTCTCGATATTGGTGGGCAGATACAGGAAGTACCCGGCTCCTGCCGTAAGTCCCGTACCGATCATACCCGCTCGATAGCCGTTGGGCCTCGAGGTGGCGATTACCGCCACGACGTTCCCCGCATTCGGGTTCGCCCCGATCGCCGACTCGAAGGACGCATAAGTCGGGTCCTGGGCCGGGTCGTGGTCATAGGTCGTGATCGCGTACCAGTACTCGAATCCATCCAGCACGTCGGTATCGGTCCAGGTATGCTGCAGGCCCGTATTGTTGCCAAGACTCATGTATGTTGCAGGATCCTGACCCTCGATGGCGTCATCTATGTCGAACTGCGCGACCGGC
>JAGLTZ010000377.1 GCA_023135015.1 Candidatus Latescibacterota bacterium | reverse complement strand
CAATACTTGTGCAGCAGTACTTTTTTATCGTGGCGGGGAGCGCGGATAGATGGAATAGAGCACCCGGAAGGTGGTCTCCCGGGAAACAAGGATGCCGCTCAGGCTGTCCCTTACACTCACCCTCAGCCTGTAGAAGTCCTCGGCATGACCCTCCATGCTCAGTGCCATATTGTGCATCACGTCTGGCCGGAGGCTGCGGTAAGTGCTTGTGAGCGAGACGGAAGGCGTGCGTCTCCCAGTTACAGGCAGTTCCTCTACGGAAGCCTCTATCTGCTCTGGAAACAAGCGGGACTTCGGCTCCGGAAATACCTCATAAGTAAGATCGTATATGGAAACCCCCCCTGTATCTTGAGCCAGGTTATACACTTCGAAATAGACGATGAGAGGACGTTCCAGGTCGAACACTCCTCCCGGCTGCGGCATGTACGCCACACCTTCATCCAATAAATTGCCCTCATACCGTCCCAGGCTGTCAGTCGATGCCAGCACTACATCGCTCATAGCAAGCGACCGACCTGAATAATCCCTAATCCGGATCAGCTGTGGCCCGAACGAGCCCGTGCGGTCGGTATCGGCGTGCTCTATGAAAGCCGAGAACCAGTACTCACCCGCCCCCACCAGGAAGCTCACCGCATCCACAAAGCGACGGGATCGCTGGATCTCAGTCGCCGGCCCTGCCTGCAACCTTCGCTGCCTTGTCTCTTCAGCAACGATATCCGAGCCTTCATCGGCCAGGATGACCGAACTGGTAAGTACCCCGGAAGGCAGCATTTCGGTAAGAGGGCCTGCCAGCTCGACGACGGGCAGCGAAAAATAGGTGTGGAGACGGGTCTTTCCTTCCAGACCCCTGAACTGCGCTATCTGGAGCATCGGTCGCAGAGGCTCGGTCGATTCCTCAACCTCCGAGATGATAGGAAGTCGGGCAAGCAGACGTTCGTTGAGCTGCTGATCGACCGGATAGGCCAGGCGGAACTCATTTCTCATCAGAGGATCGTGAAGACGGAACAGAAGACCCTCATCCAGATATACCCAGATCTCGAAGGGCTCCCTTGCCCCACCCGAACCCGGCAGAAGTAATCCATTCGTCAGCCCTGAAATGTTCCCCATTTCATCGACTGCCGTATAGGGCATATCCAGATCGAGCAGGCGGTGCCTCAGGCGACTCAGGAAGGGACCATCCACAATAAGGTTGATGCTGGTGCCCGAGGTACCGGTGATTCGATGGTCTGGAGGACCGTACCTCACAAACAGCTCTCCCCTGAGGTCCCAGGGGAACTGCCGTGTGCCGTAGCGGGCACGGGCCTCGGCCACCCTCCAGATATGTTCAATCAGTCTGTGGGAAGTGCTTTCGAGGCTCGCCCCTCCCCTTTTACCCCAGTATGAACGCCAGTAGCGCATTCGTGTATCGTAGCCAAGCTGGCTGTAGGCTCCCTTCCCGGCGGCGGGAAGCAGCGGTGACAGGTCGTATATCGCATCGAGCTCCCCTGCGGGAAGAGCCAACAGATAGCGGCGGGCCACGAGGGCGGCTGCCCCCCATTCCCCCTTCTCGATGAACAGCCGCAGCATCGGTCGGTAGATCCGGGTATCCCACCGATGCCTCAACAGAATTGGCGCAGCCATTTCATCGGCCAGCTCCCACTCCCCCACATCCACCGCAAGCTGCAGCAGATATACAGAGGCGTCTGGATGCTCCGGCGCCACTCCGAGCTGCCGCTCGAAATCGGCCCCGGCGCTCAGCGAATCACCCAGACCCTCCAGATAAGCTACCCCACGCAGCCAGTAGGCCTGGGGGTGAGAAGGGTTGAGTTCGATGATCCTGTCGAACGATCTGATCGCGCTCAGCGCTTCAGCCTCGACTATACCGGAACGCATCCGGACCAGATGGATCTTCCCGATGGCCAGGAGTACCTCCGGACGATCAGGGGTCAGCTGCGCCGCCTTTCTGTAAGCCTCGAGGGCCCGTCCGGTCCCCCCCGGCTGCCGTTCCAGCGAAGCACCCAGGACCATCCATGCCTCGAAATTGTGGGGAAAAGCTTTCGTGGCCTGTTCCGCCAGTTCCAGCGCCACCTGGTAGCGCCCCGAATCAAACGCCTTTTGCGCCTGCCCGATAATGTCCTCCTGCTGTGCGCCCAGAGACGGAGCCCAGAGCGGCACCAGCAGGATCGCAGCCAGAATGACCACGAATTTCTTTATATTGAAACTACCCATAGTCCTCTTATCTATTCCCATAGTTCTTTTACTATTCCCATAGTCCTCATACGATGAATGGAAAAAGCTGAATCCATAAATTAGACGAATGAGACAGCCGGGGATGTGCACATCAAAGGACTGTAAAACTCTACACCGCATCGCGGTAAAACCTGTGAGAGTCAGTAAGTGAACTCGCGGATGTCGTAGACGGCCGTTCTAGGCCCACCCTCCGTAGAAGGGCGGAGAGCAGAGGAAATCTCGTCACACTGCCTGCCCACCCCCTCCCCGTCCAGCGGCAGGATACCATCCTCTTCCATTATTACACCATAAGGGGCGCCGGGCTCCTGCACATACTCGCTGAAGTAGATGATGTCTCCCGAATCGAGGGGCATGTCCGCCAGGAACCGCCTGGTGTCGAGAATGTGTCCCCGGTTAAATGCCTCGCCACCTGCCCCCACCAGAACGACGAGGCAGACCTGCAGACCGGCTCCCTTCATCGCTTCGACGCAACCCATGACGTCGTATGAAGTTCCCGGCTTGCGCAGCCATTCAAGCAGAGGGTCATGTCCCGATTCCAGACCAACGGTGACGCGCTTCAGACCCAGCCGGCGCAGACGGTTAAAATCTTCAGCACTCTTCCTGGTGCCTGAGAATCCGTCCAGAAACGCATGCATTCCGTTCAGGTGGGTGTCGGCCCCGTCTGTGCCCCACAGCCGGTCCCGGTAGTGGTCGCTTACGATTTCGAACAGAGGCTCCAGCATGTCCATCGGCACTGCAAGAGCGTTGGCGTCACCCAGGAAAAGACTGTGGCGCAAGCTCGTTCCCCGGCCCAGGAACCGATCCACTTCCACCAGGTGTTGGCGGAGCTCGGAGGGACTTTTAACCCTGAACGGGATATCCCTGTAGAAGGTGCAGAAGGTGCACGTGTTGAAGGAACAGCCGTGTGTCAGCTGGACTACCTGCGCCATGTACTGGTCAGGGGGAAGTATTCCGACCGGTGTGTAGATCTCTGCAAAGCGGGCGGCATCACGCCTGAGGGTCTCCACATCCCACCCCGTCAGATTTCTCAAGGCGTCGAGAAGGCTCGATTGTGAAGGAGCCGGGTCGTCTCCGCTGAAACGAAGACCGGGCAGGCCTTCCGGGCCCACCCGGTCCAAAAGAGGTGACAGGCGGTCGCGGGTCCTATCCCACAATCGGGCCGCCTCCTCCAGCTCCAGCCAGTAGCGCTCTCTTCGGCCGGCGCTGTCGCGCAGGAGTGCCAGGACCCGGCCGTTAAGGCCCCAACGGTAGGTACCAGAACCATCGATCAGGCGCCAGGGGCGGCCTTCCAGGTCGGATGCAAGTACCAGATCGGGATCAAGGCCGACGACTAAGGCCCCTCCTCCGATCCGCAGTGTGGGAGAGCGGCCCTCAATCTCGGTATTCCAGATCCAATAACCGATGGCCGCAATCCGCTGCTTACTTCTTCTGCTTCAACGTTGAGGTCATACGCATTTCCACCGGGATATCGAAACCTGCACCTGAAATACCACCACTCAGGGTCCCGGTGGATTCGACCATCAAGATCCTGCCTGTTCCGGTCTCAACGTAGATGGTCCCGTCACCCGTTCCGGAGAGCGCCATATCAAGCGGCATTCCCATCTGCTCTCCACTTCCCGAAAGCGCCACATCTGAACTTACGGTGATCTTATACGCCGGTACACCCTCGTACGTCGTCGCCTCGACACACCGGTACTTATCGATGGACGTCGATTCCAACTCCAAACCGGACTGCGTAATAGGGAAACCGTACTCACGCGTCCACTCTACGCCAGGTCCGAGAGCACCCTCAGGCAGGTAGAGAAAAAAGCCCTGCTGCTGCTCCCTGAACGCTTCAACACCACCCTGTTCCTCGATTGATGGATTGCCTTCCAGGTTGGTGGCCTCAGTGATTCCCCCGCGCTTATCCAGATGTATCATACTTTCCAGGCCGATAAGGCCGCTTACGTCCGGTATCTCTCCACCCATCTGCGCCGCATCGCTGCTGATCGAAGCATCATTTACCGTGAACCTGAACTCCCGTTCAGTAGCGGTCGCCTCGATAGTGACGTCAAAGGTGGTTGTGGACGTAGTGACCATCTCGCCCTGT
>JAGLTZ010000376.1 GCA_023135015.1 Candidatus Latescibacterota bacterium | reverse complement strand
TGACGCCGAAATTGCGCAAAAGAGCTGTTTCCGGACAGAAACTAATTGTTGTCGACATAAGTCTCCAGCGTCGCTGTAAGGGACTGATCGAGCTCCCAATCCCAATAGGTGCGGCGCATCATGTCCACCAGCGCCCGCCTGTAGTCCAGATAGGCATTCAAATAGCTCCGCTTCGAATCGGCGAGGCGGTGCTGTGTGAGAAGAAGATCCTGGCTGTTCATCACCCCAGTTTCGAACTGCTGGAGAGAAAGCCGGTATGAGCGGTTGGCGGCATCTACACTCCGGACCAGCAGATCGAGCCGGGCCTGGGCTTCCATAACCCTGTCCACGACGCTCTGAACCTCGCGCCGGATGCTCCTCTTCACTTCCTCACCCGACTGCCTCACCTTCTCCAGCTCTATCAGCTTGGCGTTTACCCGCGCCCTGTTCCTGCCCCAGTCCCATAGCGGCACTCTGAAATTGATCGATACACCACGGGCCTGATCCGGGTTCACTAGAGCATCGTAGAAACGGTCCATTTCGCTACCCCTGCACTCAAGACCCAATATAAGGCTGACTGTGCCGTTGATTGAACCTCTCGAGCGGCGTTCAACAAGATCCATCTCCTGCCCCTCCCTCCACATCTCGTTGCGCCGCATGTCAGGCCTGTTTCTCAAGGCTCTTTCTATCGCAAGGGCAGCATCGATTTCGACAGGGGTGAATGTCAGCTCTGTCCTGATTTCTATCTCTTCATCCATGGGCAGGCCGATTTTTTGCTGGAAGCTGGCCTTCTCCCTGACAAGCCTTCCTGCAGCAGAGGAGGCCCGCTCGCGTCTGGAGGAGAGGTCGACCTCAAGCTGCAACAGATCTATCTCCGACATGCCGCCTCTCTGAAAAAGCTGGCGGCCGGTACGGTACACCTGTTCCAGGCGTGCCACTTCTTCAGCGGCCAGAATATCATCATATGTCCGCTCGTATAACTCGAAGAAGTCTCTCGATATGTCATTCATCAGCTTGATCCGTTCTTCCATGAAGGAGAGCTCGGTTCCCTCCAGCCTGAGCTCGGCCTGCCTGATCTGCATCTGGATCCGGTTAGGCTGCAGGATCGGCTGCTCGTATCTAACGAACAGCTTTCCGTAGTAGTTCTTCAGGCCGGGCGTGTACGAGAAGAGCTTGTCCTGAGACCTGTTCATCACCCCGTTCAGAGAAACAACACCATCGGTGGAGAGGGGCTGCCTTATCGAAATGCTGCTCGAATAGCGGGCATTACGCTTCTTGACTACCCTGGGATTCCCCTCCGAATCAATCCATTCGGTCAGCGACTGGTCGAAATCGGGGAGGGTAATGTACATGTTCGCATTGGACTTAAGGCCGGCCCTGCTGGCTTCCAGGTTGTAACGGTCACGCTGCAGATCCAGCCTGACCCGCTCCATCCGCCACGACTGATCAAGCGCGTAGCGAAGAGCAAGCTCCAGATCGAGAACAATCGATACCTGGGTGCCTTCGGCCCGGGACTCAATCGACTGCTGTGCTGAAACAGTACGTATAAGTCCCGGAACCAGTGCAAGGATGAGAGACATGAGGGCTAAACGGGAAAGAATTGTATTGCGATCCATGAACGTTAAACTCCTTCAAACAGCGCGTTGCGCGGGCGACTGAGTCAACTGTCTGGAGACTCCTCACATGCTCTGGAGACGGGCGATCCGCTCCTTTATCGGAGGGTGGGTGCTGAACAGATTCTTGGCCCGCTCCTCGAACGGTTTTATCGGATTGACAATATAGAGATGCTGGGTCGCGCGGTTGGCGACCTCGAGGACCTCCTTATCACTCGAGATTTTATCCAGGGCCCTGGCAAGGCCAAGGGGATAACGGGTCAGCTGCACCGCACCTGCATCGGCAAGGTACTCCCGTTTGCGGCTGATGGAGAGCTGAAGCAGCCGTGCGAAGATGGGGGCAAGTATAGCCGCCAGAATTGCCACTATAAGAAGGACGGCCTCCGCTCCACCCCTGGAGCCGGACCTGCTGCGCCGCCGACCCCCACCCCACCACAGACTGCGCAGAAAAATATCACTGATCAGGGCGGTCAGCCCTACAAGCACACCTATTAGAGTCTGTAGCCGGATATCGAAGAAGCGGATATGTGAGAGTTCATGAGCCATGACCCCCTGGAGCTCGTCCCTGTTCAACTTCTGCCTCAGCCCGGTGGTTATCGCCACCACACTGTGCTCGGGATCCCTACCGGTGGCGAATGCATTCGGGGCGGAATCGTTAATAAGGTAGATCTTCGGTATCGGCAGCCCGCCGGCAATGCAGAGCTCTTCTATGACATTCCACAATTCCGGATCGTCGGCCTTGTGGATCTGCTTCGCCCTGCTGGCCGCCAGGACCATTCTGTCTCCTGCATAGTAGGCAACCAGGCTGTAGATGATAGCCACGACACCAAAGATCCCCAGGAAACCCAGGCCCTCCTCCAACCACGCCTCGCCTATCAGCCAGCCGAGTGCCGCTACGAGGAGGATGAAGACAAGGACCAGTGCAGCGGACTTCCGCTTGTTGGCCCCGATATGTGCGTAAAAGCCGCCGAGGGTTCGCTCACCCGCAGGAAGGGTGGACATGGGCTACTTCTCCTGCTATGCCGTTTATCGAAGGTCTACCTTCGGGACCTCGCGGTCCACTTCCTCGATCTCGAAGAACTCTTCGTGCCCGAAATTGAATGTGCCCGCAACAGCATTTGCGGGGAACTGTTCGATTCGGACGTTGTAGGTCATCACCATGTCATTGTAGTGCTGGCGGGAGAACGAGATCTTGTTCTCGGTGCTGGTCAGCTCTTCCTGAAGCGACATCACATTCTGGTTGGCTTTCAGCTCCGGGTAATTCTCGACCAGAGCGAAGAGCTGGCGCAGCGCTCCGGTGAGCATGTTCTCTGCCGCTCCCTGTTGCGCGATGCCTGAGGTATCGATCGCAGTCTTCCGTGCCTCGATGACCCGCTGGAGCGTCTCCTGCTCATACTCCATATAGTCCTTCACCGCCTCGACCAGATTTGGAATCAGGTCGTATCGACGTTTCAACTGTACATCGATCTGGGACCAGGCGTTCCTGACCCGGTTCCGCAGTTTAACCAGACTGTTGAAGGTCCCGATTACGTAAAAGACAAGGATGGCGAGCAGGACCAGAAAAACGATCAGGAATTCCATTTCTCTTCCTTTTGGCTGTTGGTCCGATATTGATGATTCTAGGAGCCTCTTACAATACGTTCCGGCGCGGCCCCACTTTCACAGCGCGCCCACATATTAGTGAAGGATTTCCATCAGTTCACGTCCAAAGCCACTCTGTTGACCACCTTCCGGCCCCTGACCTATACTCAACCCAGCTCCACACTTTGGTATCCAATACGGAAATTGCTAAAAGGATCTGACGATGGAACAGAACCGAGACGCCGCCTGGGAACTGCTGACCACACATACGAAAAAGGAAAACCTCATCAAACACGCTCTGGCGGTCGAGGCGGCCATGAGGGCGTATGCCCGCCGCTATGGTGAGGACGAGGAACTGTGGGGGATCACCGGTCTGCTGCACGATATGGACTACGAGCAGCACCCCAATATGGAAGAGCACCCGTACGCCGGTGTGCAGATACTGAAAGAGAACAACTACCCCGAGACGATGATCCAGGCCGTCATGGCCCACGCGCCCTACACCGGAGCCGAAAGGGAGACAGAACTGGCGAAGACTCTCTTCGCAGTAGACGAGCTGACTGGCTTCATCGTAGCCGTCACGCTTGTGAGGCCAAGCAAGTCGATCCACGATGTCAAAGTGAAATCCGTCACCAAGAAATTCAAAGATCGTTCCTTTGCGGCGCTGGTGAGCCGGGATGACATAATGGAAGGAGCTCAAGACCTGGGCATGGAAGTCAGCGAACACGTTGGTGTCGTCCTGGAAGCGATGAAAGGAATAGCCACGGAACTGGGACTCGAAGGAACCCCCACAAGCGACTGCTAAATTCCGATGCGCCTCCTCATGCTGAATTCCACTCCCGCCGGGGTCTTTGGCGGGGTGGAGCAGTGGATGGTCCGTGCCTCGGCGGGCCTGATCGACCGCGGCCATTACGTTCATGCCATGGGCCGACCAAAGAGCAGGTTCATCTCCCGCATGAGTGGGGCGGGAGTCCCAATCCACACCACCCGCTCGGGTGTAGATTACGGCCCTTTCTCAGCCCTGCGAATAGCATCGGTTGCAGGGCGCCATTCTATCGAAATCGCGATCGTCAACTACAACAAGGAACTGACGCAGGTAGCCCTGGCACGGCACATCTCGCCGATCCGTAAAGTGGTAGGCCGCAGTGTTCTTCCGATGATGGACACCGACACCCGCCACAGACGCCTCTACAACAGACACCTCGACGGGATGATCACGCCGAG
>JAGLTZ010000375.1 GCA_023135015.1 Candidatus Latescibacterota bacterium | reverse complement strand
GTTGAAATCAGAGGTGGAGCTGAAGATCCCCTGCGCTACAATCCGCAGGGTAGAACTTACCTGCTGGCTGTGATTGAACCGGGTCTCCCAACGCCTGCTCTTGTTCAGCCGGTCGTAGTTGTAGGTTGCTTCGATATTACCCTGCAGCCGGTAACGCAGCGCATAACGGGCGCGCCCCCGCATGACGATTCCTCTTAATTCTGTCACGTCGGTTACAAGGCGTGTGTCGAAGTATTCACTGGGCGCCCAGTAGAAACCCAGATCTTTCAGCGTGAGACCTGTCAGGGAATTGCTCGAATACTGGGGCATCAGCAGGCCAGACTGACGTCCCGAGCGGATCGACTTGATGAGAAAAGGAAAGGCGGGCAGCGGCGGGGGCGGGATCGGGATACCAAGGATATGCATCCGTATCCCCTTCGCCACCACCTTGTCTTCGGGTATGATCTTCATCTTCTCGGCGGCGAAGTAATAGTGCGGTTTCTCTTCTTTATCGCACGTTGTGAACCAGGCATCCCTGACTGTCAGGTAGTCGGGTTCCCCCGTGATGGCGTTCATCCTCTGTCCGTGGTAGTAGCCCATTTCGTATTCGGTATTCGCCCCCCACACGGATCCCCGCTCTAAAACGAGATCGTAGGCCATACGGTCCCCCACGACTGTCTGATCCCCCTGATGGAAGACCGGCCGGTTTATCGGTCCCCCATCGCCGGCCGCCGTGGTGTCGGGCAGGGGCAGCGCCGTCAGTATCTCCTTGTCGAAGTCCATGATGATGATCCCGGCTTTCAGTTCTATGTCCTTGTATCTGGCCCATGCGGGTCGTTCTGGAGAGCCCCGCAGCGTGGCGATCGTGCCGTCGCTCTCGGCGGTCGTGAAACCGTAAGTGAGGCTGTCCTCAACAGCACGGGTTGGCTGGCCGGCCCCGACTTGTAACGTATCCTGGCGTGCTACCGCCCTGGAGGTGTCCTGGTATGCAGCCTTTCGAGAAGTGTCCTGCAGGACGACTATGCCGGTCCCCTCCTGAGGGATGACCGTGGTGAGAGCGGTCGTGGAGATGGATGCGGGGACGGGCGGGAGAACGACCCCCGCTGCAAGCAGCAACGCCCGGATGGTGGACACCGTCCAGATAGTGGGCACCGCCCCGGTGACGGGCGTCGCGATCAGGGTGCGGAAGACAGCTCGGGCCATAGGGCAAGGGCTCCAGCCCCGGCGGTTCCAGCGCGCGGGCCCAGTGTGGCAGTTACGATCGGGACAACCCGTGCGGTCCCGGACATCGGATGGTCACCAACAGTTTTGCGAATGGCATCGAAGAGGGGGGGGCCTGCCTGGGCAATGCCGCCGCCCACCAGGATGCAATCGGGGTCGAGCACGTTGATGAGGGAGATGAAGACAAGACCAAGCCACCGTCCCATTTCGGTGAGCACCTGTTTGGCAACCACGTCGCCGTCCAGAGCAGCCATGCCGATCTGTTTGGGAGTAATTTCCTCGAGCGGTAAGACCGCCAGCGGCCCCGATTCCTCTGATTCCCCCAGCAGGGTCCGCGCTCGCTCGACCAAGGCCTGGGCCCCCACAAGACGTTCCAGGCATCCCCTGTTTCCACAGGGGCATTCCGGACCCTCCGGGTCAACCACCATGTGCCCGATCTCCCCTGCGAACCCCTCGGAGCCGTCGTATAGACGACGGTTGATCACCAGAGCACCACCCACTCCGGTTCCGAGGGTTATCATGACAAAGTTGTT
>JAGLTZ010000374.1 GCA_023135015.1 Candidatus Latescibacterota bacterium | reverse complement strand
ACCACCCTGGCGGCGATGATCGACCGCATTAACCAGACCAGGAGGGTCAATATCCTCACCATTGAGGACCCCATCGAGTTCGTGCACAACCACAAGCGCGCCGTGGTGAACCAGCGTCAGCTCGGTGCAGACACGCTGGGATTCCACGCGGCGCTGCGGGCCGCACTTCGCCAGGACCCCGATGTCGTCCTGATCGGTGAGATGCGTGATCTTGAAACAATCGAGGCTGCACTGACCATAGCCGAGACCGGACACCTTGCATTCGGCACTCTGCACACAAATTCAGCGGCACAGACGATGAGCAGGCTGATCGATGTCTTCCCAACCACCCAGCAGCAACAGGTCCGTACCCAGCTCTCCCTTACCCTGGAGGGAGTGATCAGCCAGCAATTGTTACCCAAGGTCGGTGGTGGCAGGGTCGCCTCCCTGGAGATACTGGTTTGCACTCCTGCCGTCCGGGCGCTGATCAGGGACAACAAGATACATCAGATCTACAGTATCATGCAGGTTGGATCGAAATTCGGCATGCGAACAATGTGTCAGTCCCTTTACGAACTTATACGTCGCCGTGAAGTGGAACCGCAGGAGGCTATCTTGCGGTGTCCGGACCCTGCGGAACTGAAGGAGATGATAAGCCGGGGCGGCGGCGGCGGTATGAGCACAGGGAAGACAGGAGGATAAGAAGTGCCGGTATTCACGTATTCCGGAACCGCCAGTACAGGCAAGGACGTATCGGGCGAGCTCGAAGCTGAAAACCTGGAACAGGCCGAACAGATACTCAGATCCGGCCGGATCACAGAGGTCAAGGTTAAGAAAAAGCCGGCGGAAATAAAGATACCGGGATTCGGGGGCGCTGGTAAAGTCCCCACGGAAGTAGTAACCGGGTTCTCCCGCCAGTTCGCGACGATGATCGATGCCGGTCTTCCGTTGGTCCAGTGCCTTAATATCCTTGGCGATCAGGCGGAAAACGAGGTCTTCAAGAAAGTGGTGAAAAAGGTCACTGCTGATGTCGAGGCGGGAAGTACTCTTTCCGAAGCGATGGCAAAGCACCCGAAGTCATTCAACTCGCTGTTTATCAACATGGTTGCCGCGGGCGAGATTGGCGGAATCCTGGATCAGGTGCTGCTCAGAGTATCTACCTATATGGAGAAGGCGGAGCAACTGAAGAGGAAGATCAAAGGCGCGATGATGTACCCTACTGTGGTAATGATCGTCGCCATCGGCGCCACAGCGACCCTTTTGGTCGTTGTTGTGCCAACATTCGTGAATATGTTTGAGCAGGCGGGAGCTGTACTACCCCTGCCGACACGGATAGTAGTGGGCTTGTCCGAATTCCTGCAAAAATACCTCTTATATATCATTGCAGCCATCGTTGGCGCCATATCCCTTTTTAAGCGTTATTACGCAACAGATAACGGCGAAAAGGTAGTGGATAACATTAAGCTTCATATGCCGGTTCTCGGCGACCTTATCCGCAAATCCTCTGTCGCCAGGTTCGCCAGGACCTTGAGCACACTGCTCGCCTCAGGAGTCAGCATTCTCGAGGCCCTGGATATCACCGCCCGGACCGCCGGAAACAGGGTCATCCAGGATGCGCTGCTGGAGGCCAGGACCAGTATCGGAGGGGGGGAAACCATAGCTGCCCCACTGACCGAAGCGGAAGTATTTCCACCTATGGTCATGCAGATGGTCAACGTGGGGGAGCAGACTGGAGCACTCGACAATATGTTAGGCAAGATCGCCGATTACTACGACGAGGAAGTCGATGCAGCAGTCGATGCCCTCACATCGATCATCGAGCCGCTGATCATCGTCTATCTGGGTGTCGTCATCGGCGGAATGGTGCTCGCCATGTATATGCCGCTCTTCAGTATGATGGATATGGGCGGCTGAGTCCGCCCGGCGGTCTCCTGGACCGCCACTGCGAGCTATGGCTATCTTAGCTAAACCCAGCAGCGTCCGGTTTGTCCAGATGCTGCGCCTTGCTGTAGTACTCTTCACAGCAGCGGCTGTCTTTTTCTTTCTGCGCGACTCGTACGGCGGTGATGCGGTCTTTGTCGTTGATATCCCGCTGGCTGCCCTCATCGCAGTAAATATCCTTTCTACGCTGTGGCTGTGGCAGCACCTGAGGAGATCGGGAACTGTCGAAGAGGAGCAGTTCTACCTTCAGGTTTTCCTCGATGTCATGCTGATGGGGATGGTGGTGTTCTACACCGGTGCATCATCGAGCACCCTGACACTTCTTTTCCTCCTTCCGGTGATCCTGGCCAGCGCTTTCCTCTACCTGAGGGGAAGCCTTTTCGCCGCGAGCCTCTCGACTATCGTCCTGGCTGCGCTGTTCTATCTGGATGTGAATGGGTGGCTTGCCGACTACGGTCCTAACTATCTGCAGTCCGCTCTCGATTTCATGACAGATGAAGACGCTCCGTTACTGCTTGCACAGTCTATCACAACAATCCTCGCTCTGTTCGCCACGGCCGCAATAAGCGGATACCTTGCCGAGAACCAGCTCTCGATCATCAGAGAGCTGGGTGAGCTTACCCGCCGTCTTGAACGCATACGTATCAACACTTCAGATGTACTGACGAACCTGGAATCGGGGCTGCTCACAGTAGATGCTGACGGGACCATAATCTTCCTGAACCGTACCGCCAGGGAGATCCTGCAGGTCGAGGAGCCTGAACCCGAGGGCCGTAACTACGATATTGTATTCAGCGGTCGGTTGGAGCCTATCGGAGAATTCGTACGTACTATCTTGGGCAGGTCCTCTCCTCTCAGTGCGCGTAACGAGCTGCAGCTTGAGACGGCGGACGGGGAAATACTGCCGCTCGGGTTGACTCCAACGCTGCTTCGAGATGCTCACACTACCAGAGGGATGGTGCTCATCTTCCAGGATCTGACGCAGGCCAAAGTGACAGAGGACAAGATCCG
>JAGLTZ010000373.1 GCA_023135015.1 Candidatus Latescibacterota bacterium | reverse complement strand
GAATCTCCCCGGCGACGGTATTGAGCGACATCACCCGACCATCCTGGTTCACGGTTACGAGTCCCGAATTCATGGAGCGAAGCAAGTGTTCGTTGAACTGCTCAAGTGAATCGGCTCGATGGGTGATCTCGCGATTCAGTCTGAGCAACTCGGATTCTTTCTCTCGAAGTTCATCGATGATCCGACGGTAGTCGGTAACCATCGCTTCAACCTCGTCGTGGTC
This sequence comes from Candidatus Latescibacterota bacterium, assembly GCA_023135015.1. Taxonomy (GTDB): domain Bacteria; phylum Blakebacterota; class Blakebacteria; order Blakebacterales; family Blakebacteraceae; genus JAGLTZ01. The sequence continues at coordinate 1,693 of JAGLTZ010000373.1, read as the reverse complement.
ATCATCGACTATACGCCCAGCTTGAAGCGCCTCCTGCCGAATCCGGCGAAACGGCGACAATACGAATCGTGACACCAGAACATATACACCCAACGTCAGGAACGCAGCCACCAGACTCACGATTACCATGGTGCGCCAGGCGGTGTCGAGGTAGGCCAGAAGCGGCGCCTTTTCACCAAGGATGATCAGTCCGCGGGTGTTCCGGCCCGGCATGGGATAGAGATAGAAGTACTCAGCCTGGTCACCGCGGGTGATCCGATGCATTTCGATGGTCTCAAATTGCGCCACAATCTCGCCCCACTTTTTGGAACCGGTGGCGACCACCAGAGAGGACAGCTCATCCTTTGTGAGCGTCTTCCCTTCTGAAGGCAGCGAGCCGGGGAAATAAGCCAGCCTGCTCAGTCCCAGTCGCTGTCGCAGGCTGCTTTCCTGGTCTTCGCTCAACTGGGTCACGCCCCAGTTATCGATATTCCGACTCACGATTAGGCCGGCATCGTTCAGAAGGTTTTCTATCCTCTCTCGCTCCGCCATCCGGGCATGGTAGGCGATGTAGTTCGAGGCTGCATTCAAAACCAGCAGAACGAGGATTATGGCCAGAAATCCCAGATGAACCTCGGACTCAAATCTGTGTGACAACTTATTCATGGTCCTAAGCCGAGTATCGGCTATACCGAGGTCGAGTTGAACCGGAAGTTGCGTTAGGGCAGGGTCAGGAAGTTGGTGACGTAGAAATCGATGATTCGATCACCGGCGACCATCGCCAGCATCGCGGCGATGGAAAGAAAGGGGCCGAACGGCACCGTCCGCTCACGGCGCAACCGGGCTGAAAACGCCATCAGAGCCAACGAGATTGCCAAGCCGATCACGGCGGAACTGATAAAAATCAGGAGTACCTTTTGCCACCCGAGGAAAGCGCCGAGCATGGCGGCCATTTTGATATCACCGCCACCCATTGACTCTTTTTTGAACAGCCAGTCCCCCAAGAGCGCGATTAGATACAGCGCCCCGCCTCCGACCAACAGACCGATAGTGGCGTTCACAATACCGATACCATCGGGAATCAGCGACACTCCCAGCGCAATGATCATACCGGGCAGAGTTATTCCGTCTGGAATAATGCGGAACTCGAGGTCAATGAAGAAGATGACCAGCAGCGCCGACGATAGCAGGGCAAGGGCTGCCGTCTGGAAGCTCAATCCATACTGCCAGTAGAGGTAGAAGTAAAAAAGTCCATTAAGAACCTCAACCAGGGGGTATCTGATCGAGATGCCAGTAGCGCAAAAAGCACACTTCCCACGGAGGACAAGATAACTAAGTACGGGAATATTGTGGAACCATCTCAGTGATCGTCCGCAGTGAGGACAGAGGGACCTATCGGCTACAAAGCTGATCTTGCGGGGTACACGATAGATGACGACGTTCAGAAACGAGCCGATGGCCAAGCCGGCCGTAAGCACCAGAATAAGCGCCAGAACATGCATGTTATAGTATCGGTTGGCAGGCCGCCTATCTCAACTCCCCCAGCAGCGCCATAACCAGAGCACAGGCTACGGGCGCCGCTGTCTCGCTTCGGAGCACCCGTCGGCCCAGAGAAACTGCTTTGAACCCAGCCTCCCCGGCTGCAGCCACTTCCTCCGGTGTGAAGCCCGCCTCCGGTCCGACCAGCAATGTCACCCTGGGCGCCTGAGTATCC
>JAGLTZ010000372.1 GCA_023135015.1 Candidatus Latescibacterota bacterium | reverse complement strand
TGGATCTCCTTGAGCATGAAGTGATTGAAACCACCCTTTTCGATCCGGTCGAGCTCCCAGGTGATCTTTTCAACCTCAGGGCTCAACATCTCGTCCTGCAGGTTCTTGACCACGTACCCTCCAGGAGTCAGTACGGCCATCTCGTCGTCGTTGAGGTAGATGATATCCCGCGTATGCTCGGCGAAAGCCGCAATATCGGACCCGACAAAGAATTCGTCCTTGCCGATACCCAGCAGCAGAGGGCTGCCCCTGCGCGCAACGACCAGCACGCCCGGCTGCTGTGCGTCTATTACAGCGATCCCGAACGTTCCCTCCACTTCGTTCAGGGCAAGACGAACCGCCTCTTCAAGGGGGTGGCCATGCTCGTCCTTCAGATATTCCTCCACCAGGTGGACCAGCACCTCAGTATCGGTTTCCGTGACAAACTGGTGATTGCGCTCTTTGAGAAGGGTACGAAGCGACTGGTAGTTCTCGATAATCCCGTTGTGCACCAGTGCTATGCGGTTACCGCAACAGGTATGGGGATGGGCGTTGATATCGCTCGGCTCCCCGTGGGTGGCCCAGCGGGTGTGTGCGATCCCGACCGTGCCAGAAAGGTCCATCGTGGTTGTAAGCTGTTCCAGCTCCCGGATCTTTCCTTTCACCTTTGCCATCGCCAGGCTGCCGTTCTGCTGTACGGCGATGCCGGCCGAGTCATATCCCCTGTATTCGAGCCGCCTCAGCCCGTTAAGGAGGATCTCCCTCTGCTGCCGCTGGCCTACATAACCGATTATGCCGCACATATCTTGACTCCTATAGCGGGAACGGGCCGCATTGCAACCTTTCACCCGTTCTGCACGTTACATATGTATCGTAACCGAGCGGTTCAACAACCTCTACTTCGGCCGGTATTGCTCCGGGGCTACCCGGCTCCACTGCCCCGGCAACCAGCCGGAGGTCCTCCGGTCTTATCCCAAGACTCACAGTCGGCGCCTCAGGTTCCAAGGAGCAGACAACGTCATTTCGGGCCAGAGCCGTTCCCGCCCCTGCCCATCATCCAGGACATCCAGGATAGGACCTACCAGCATGTGCGAGCCAGTGACTACAACCAGCCCCTCCCGGTCCATACCCCTGGTAGCCTCCTCTACCGCCGAAATGGGATCGGGAGCAGTCTTAACACGAACCTGCAGATCGAGTCGTTCGGCGAGCTGGTCAACAGCTGACGCTATCTCCTGCGGATCGCGGGCCCTTGAACCATCCCATCTGGTCGCAATCACGGTATCGGCCCATCCGATCAGTGGTTCGATGAAACCGTGCAGGTCCTTTTCGGCTGCAAGGGCCAGGACCAGTCGCTTGAGGCACCCGCCGGTCCTGGCCTGGATCTCCCTGCTTATCACCCGGGCCGCCAGCGGATTGTGCCCCACATCCAGCACCAGGTCCGGACAGCCCTGCGGAGCGGTAATGTATTGAAGACGGCCCGGCCAGCGCACCGATCCCACACCCTCGATGATAGCATCCGTCGGGATGGAAACCCCTATATCACGCATGCTCGCCACGACCGCCAGCGCCGTTATCAGATTGTTCAGCATATGTTCGCCGGCAAGGGGCAGCGTCCACTCAAAGCGCTCCGGCTCTCCCTGCGTCAGAGCCACCTGAGCCGCACCGCCCTTCCAGAGTGCACTTCCAGACATCCCCCACGGTTGATCCGGTCCGCCGGAAAGATCCACCAGCTCCCGCGCCGGAATTACTCTGGAGCCCTGCTCTGCCGCCTGCGACTCCAGGATGCCCCGGACCTGATCCGTTCCGGGACACAGGACGGCAGGAACCCTATCGCGCATGATGGATCCCTTCTCCCTGGCTATCCCTTCCAGGTCGCTCCCCAGCTCCCCGGTGTGGTCGACTCCAATCGTCGTAATCACTGTAACCTGCGCCCGGCATAGCCGCGTGGCATCCAGACGCCCGCCAAGGCCCACTTCTATCACCCCCCAGTCGAGGTCGACCCGCCGGAAGTGCCAGAACGCGGCCATGGTCAATGTTTCAAAAGGTGTGGCCTCCAGGCGGTCTGCCTCGGTCGAAACCGCCTGAAGCGCACGTGCGAAGTCCTCTTCCTCGATTGGCACGCCCCCGATCGCGATGCGCTCGGTCCAGTCCACCATATGGGGGGATGTATAGCGGCCCACACGCAGGCCGGCGGCTGAGAGAATGTGGTCCAGGAGGGCGGCTACGGTACCCTTCCCGTTCGTACCGGCTATGAGTACCGAGGGGAAGGTTTGCTCGGGATTGCCCAGTCGGGCCGCAAGGTTCTCGACTCGCTCCATGCCCAGCTGCATGCCCCGGTAGTGGATTCCTTCCAGCCATGCCCGGGCCTGCTGCGGCGTCCAGGCTCTGCTTTTCATGTCAGGGGGAGCCGGTTTCAGTACCGGAATCGTGCCGGCCTACCAGATGGTCGAACAGCTTGATAATGGTCTTCTTCATCTCATTCCGTGGTACGATAACATCCAGGAATCCGTGTTCCAGCACGAACTCGCTGGTCTGGAACCCTTCCGGCAATTCCTCGCCTATCGTCTCCTTGATAACACGGGGACCGGCAAAGCCGATGAGTGCCCCCGGCTCGGCCACGTTTACATCACCCAGCATGGCAAAGGAAGCTGTAACGCCTCCCGTGGTGGGGTGGGTCAGGATGCTGATATAAGGGAGGCCTGCCTTACGATGTTCAGCAAGGCGTCCACTGGTCTTGGCCAGCTGCATCAGGGATAGAATGCCCTCCTGCATACGGGCCCCACCCGATGAGGAGAGGATGACGAGCGGTATCCGCCTCTCGGTCGCTTTCACCGTGGCCCTGGCGATCTTTTCCCCGACCACAGAGCCCATGCTGCCGCCCATGAAGGAGAAGTCGAGAACCGCCATCACCGCTGGATACCCGCCTATCCTGACTTCGCCGGTGCGGACCGCCTCGACCATCTTGGTCGTGTCCTGTCCTTTTTTCAGGCGGTCAGAGTACTTCTTGGAATCCACAAAGCCGAGTGGATCCTTCGATTTCATACGGGGATCGAATTCCTCGACAAACCCGCTGTCGGTCAGGATCTGCAGGTATTCGGAGGCACTTATACGGAAGTGGTAGCCGCACTTGACACAGATGTGGAAGTTGGCCTCCAGCTCCTTGCGGTAGATGATCTCCCCGCATTTATCACACTTGGTCCAGAGACCTTTTGGGACTTTGAGCCTTTCACCAGAGCCCAATGTGCGACGGACTTTTTTAAACCAGCCCATAAACCCCCGCAAGTTAGTTCCCGTCCGGCAACTCCGGAACCGCTTCCCTGAGCAGTATCGCGAGAGACGGCTGGAACCTGGCGGCCGCAGTAATTACCTCTTTGTGGTGCAGACCGGTGTGTCCCTCCTCACCGATCATGTTTGTGACGAGGCTCAAGCCCACGACCCTGCATCCGAGTGACCAGGCTGCAAGTGCCTCCGGGGCAAGCGACATCGCCACCACGTCAGCGCCCATCCGGCGTGCCATTTCTGCCTCGGCGCGGGTCTCATACATCGGGCCCGATACGCAGAGCAGTACACCCTCCGTGACCCGAATGCCGAGGCGGCCGGCGGCCTCTTTTACCACAGCCCTGCCCTCCTCCCAATAGCCGGGCCGCACCCCGCGAGGCCAGCTACCCTGAAGTAGACGTCCCAGCTGGTCGCCCTGGAGGAAGAGATGGTCGGAAAGCAGTATCAGATCGCCCGGGCGCATCCCTTTTCTCAGGGCACCCACCGAGTTCGTCAGAACTACTTTGCGCACTCCCAGGGCACGCGAGACACTCAGGGGTGCTATCACGCCTTCATATGAGCGGGCCTCATAATAGTGGTGCCGACCCGCCATAACCAACACATTCTCCCCACCTACCCGCACCAGGCTGAGCTTTCCCCCATGACCTTCCACCGCCGGTGCGCGCCATCCCGGCAGCAGGCCATAATCCACCTCAACTATGACCTCCTCCACCCACGGGTTTGACTGCCCGCTTCCAAGGGTGACGAGCAGGTCAGCGGACTCGATTCCGGCCCCCCGCAGATATTCGAGGGCCGAATCGATCACATCCTGCGGTGGTCCGATCATACCTTTCCACGCCCTTTCGGAGCGCCGATTGTGCCCAGATAAAAGGGCGTCATCACTGCATGATCCTCGCCCCCGATCTGCAGCGCACGGGCACCCAGCCTCAGAAGCTGCTCTACAGCAGGACGTTCCGATCCGGTGACCAGCTCCAGATCATCCGGAGGCGCCTCCTCCAGATGGCTGCTGAACGCCCCGATGCCCGGTCCAACCAGACGGCACGGCCGCGGGATAAGGCCCGGCAGCGCGGCCGGTGGCGCCAGCTGGAGCAGAACCCGATCTTCTCCCAGTTCGAGCGTCTCCGTGCCCGCCTGCTCCCGGGCGCCCTTCACTGCAGGGGAGCCGGCACACAGCGGGCCCTCATCCCCCTGCAGGTAGGTCACCCAACCTATGCCGCGGCTGCGGGCGTCGTAGCAGACCGCCAGAGACGATCCTTCCTTCAGGTACTGGGCGGCGAAAGCTTGAAAGGATGGGATGGCGACAACAGGAATCCCCCTCGATTCCGCAAGTCCCTGCGCAAGCGCAAAGCCAACCCTGAGACCCGTATAGGAGCCGGGACCCCTGTTAACCACGATACCGGTAACCGCATTGACATCGAGATCGCTGGTTTCGAGAAGCTCGCGGACACCCGTCAGCAGCAGGGAGGATCCTCCCTCGGCACGCTCGTAGCGGCGCTCACCGAGCATGGACCTGGCGTCGGGGTCGGCGAGGGCTACAACCCCCGCCGTGGTTGAAGTATCGAAGAGAATCAGCATGTTACGGCCTGTGTCAGTGGGCGTCCGCCCACGTACGTCCCCATGCAGCCTCAACCAGGATAGGGACATCCAGTTCCAGAGCTTTTTCCATCCTGGCCGTTACGCTGTCCCGAACCTGCTCCACCACACCTTCGTCAACCTCGAACACCAGTTCGTCGTGGACCTGTATCAGCATGTCCGCGGGTACCCCATCCTTCCAGATCCATTCCTGTATTGAGATCATGGCCTTCTTGATCAGGTCGGCGGCGGATCCCTGTATCGGCATGTTCACCGCGGTTCGTTCGGCGAAGGCGCGCACCTGCGGTGCGGTTGATTCCAGCTCGGGCATGTAGCGGCGCCGGTTGAGCAGTGTGGTCACGTAGCCGTTACGCCTGGCCGTCTCTTTCGTCTCCTCTATGTATCGCGCCACACCGCTGAACCGCTCGAAGTAGCTGTTTATGAAGTCCTTTGCCTCGGCCGACGGGATTCCCAGCTGCTTTCCTAAGCTGACGCTTCCCATCCCGTACATTACGCCGAAATTCACCGTCTTTGCCTGCCTGCGCTGCATCTCGTTGACAGCCTCGATGGGGCAGTCGAATATGGCCGCCGCGGTACTCACGTGGATGTCCTCTCCTCTGCGGAAGGCCTCCTGCAGGCGCTCATCCTTTGACAGGTGCGCCATGATGCGCAGCTCGATCTGGCTGTAGTCGGCCGAGACGAGCTTCATGCCCTTCTCAGCGACGAACGCGGTGCGAATTTCGCGCCCTTCCTTGGTGCGCACGGGAATGTTTTGCAGATTGGGATCAGAGGAGGCGAGCCGCCCGGTCGTGGTCGCCGCAAGCGAATAGGAGGTGTGGATGCGCCCCGTCTCCGGGTTGATGTAGCCCGGCAGCGCATCGGTATAGGTGGAACGCAACTTTGTCAGCTGGCGCCACTCGAGCATCGTGTTGATCAGCTTGCGCGCGTCGGGCGGCAGTTCCTCGTTGCCAGCGAGGTCGTCGAGCAGACCTGCACGCGTCTCCCATTGCCCCGTCTTGGTCTTCTTGCCGCCCGGCAATTGCAGCCGGTCAAACAGAAGTTCGCCAAGCTGGCGTGGAGACGCGAGGTTGAACTTGTGACCGACGAGGCCGTTCACCTCTTCCTCCAGCCGCGCACTTTCCTGCGCAAATTCGCTCGACAGGCGCGCAAGGATGGTGCGGTCGACCAGTATCCCAGCGCGCTCCATGTCGGCAATGATGGGAACGAGCGGCCGCTCCAGCGTTTCATAAACCGTCGTTCTATGCTCCGCTGCGAGCCGCGGTTTCAGCATCATCCACAGCCGTAGCGTAACGTCGGCGTCTTCGGCCGCATACTCCGTCGCCTTGTCAATCGCCACTTCGGCGAACGACTTCTCCGATTTTTTGCCGGGCACAGGCGCCATCACCTGGTCAAACGAAATGCAAGCATGGCCGAGGTGGCGCATGGCGAGCTCGTCCATGCCGTGGTTGCCTTTGCCCGCATCGAGCGCATACGACAACAGCATCGTGTCGTCGAGCGACGCAATGAAAACGCCGTGGCGAGCCAGCACGTTGTAATCGTACTTGAGGTTCTGGCCGATCTTCAGGACGGAAGCGTCCTCCAGCAGCGGCTTGAGCGCGGCAATCGCTTCTACAATAGGGACTTGCGGCAGCGCTTCGGCGTCGCCGAAGTCGAAGCCGGCCGTGCTCTTGCGGTGTGAAAGCGGCACGTAGCAAGCTTTGCCTGGCACCACAGCAAGCGAGAACCCGATGAGATCGGCGCGCATGGGATCAAGACCCGTCGTCTCTGTATCGAAAGAGACG
>JAGLTZ010000371.1 GCA_023135015.1 Candidatus Latescibacterota bacterium | reverse complement strand
TGGATGGCTCTATTCATAAGGTCGTATCGGTAGTCACGCGTCCCGACAGACCCGGGGGACGGGGGCGCCGGGTGGCTCCTTCACCTACTAAAACCACCGCTCTCGAGCTCGGCATCCCTGTTGCCGAATACGAGGATCTGAAGGGCCCGCGGACCGGACGCCTCTTGAAGTCGCTCAATGCCGATATGTGGGTGGTTGTGGCATTTCCGATAATTCCTGAAGCACTCCTTGATATTCCCGCGCTTGGAATCGTCAACCTGCATGCATCCCTGCTTCCCCGATACCGCGGTGCTGCGCCGGTTCAATGGGCGATCATCAGAGGCGAAACGGTCACCGGGGTAACGACCTTTTTCATAGATGCAGGGGTGGATACGGGGTCTGTCTGCCTGCAGAGGGAGGTAGGGATCGGCCCGGAAGAGACGGCCGGAGAACTTGCCGATCGCCTAGCCGAGGCTGGAGCGGAGCTGATTGTGGAGACAGTGGTCCTGGTGGAATCGGGCGAGGTACCTCGGATTGTCCAGGATCAAGCGATGGTCACCCCTGCCCCGAAACTGAACAAGGCGGACGGAGAAATCGACTGGTTCAGTGGGGCCATCGAAGTGGTGAACCGGGTACGAGGCCTCAATCCCTGGCCCGGCAGCTACACCTTTTTCAAAGACGAACGTATCCTTGTGCTGCGGGCGCGTTGTGTCTCTGAAGAAGAAATTGTACACGGCAGGGTTGATACTACGGCGCCGGGCACAATCGTGGGCTTTCTGGAAGACGGTTCGCCGGTCGTTGTAGCCGGCGACGGCGCGGGGATAGCCCTTCTCGATCTCCAGAGGGCAGGCAGGCAACGGGCCAAGGGTGCCGATGTTGCCCGGGGACAGCGCTGGCAGGGTGGTGAGAAGCTCCATTGATCCGATACGCCGCCTCGCCGTAGAGGTTCTCCTAGAAGTCGAGAAGGGTTCCTTTCTCGACACGGCGCTGGATAGAGCACGCGGGAGGTTGACAGAGCAGGGACCTGCAGTTGGTCGTCTCCACTTCCTCACGACGGGCACGGTCAAATGGCAGGGGAGGCTGGATTATGAGTTGAACAGTAGGCTTCCCAGGGGGGTGGACAGCCTGCCACGACCGTGCCGTGCCGTTCTCAGGCTGGCGCTCTTCGAGATGAGAATGTCGAATGTACCAGACTACGCCGTTGTGGATACTGCGGTCGACCTGGTACGTGCCCTCGGCCTGGGCGGGCTCGGTTCCCTTGTCAACGCTCTGCTGAGGGAAGCCGGGCGTCAGCGAGAGCCCGATCCCCCGACGGATGAGTTCGAAAGGCTATCCGTAACCACTTCGCATCCCAGGTGGCTGCTCGAGACGGTTGTGGAATCCTACGGACTTGAGGCCGCTGAGGCACTGGCCGATTGGGATAATGCCCCGCCTCCCCTCTGGGTACGTGTAGACCTGTCCCGTGTCACTGTGGAACGGGCCCGGGAGCTGCTGGAGGCACAGGGTGTGTCTGCAGGCCCAGCGGGACCTCTACCCGGTTATCTGCTGCTCGGGCAGGGAGCAGTTCCCGCCACGATCTCCGGTATCTCAGAAGGTTGGCTCACGGTCCAGGACCCGTCTGCGGGCCTGGCGAGCTTAATGGCCGTACCTCTGGAAGGAAGAAGAGTGGCCGATATCTGCGCCGCACCCGGGGGCAAAAGCACCCATCTGGCGGAGCTGGGTCGTGGAGGTGCTATCGTAGAGGCCACCGATTCGGATCCTGAACGCTACCGTCTGCTGTGTGATAATGTTCGCAGGCACGGTGGGAAGGGACTGAGAGTGCGTCTTTTCGAAGAGGTCATGTCCGGGGTGCGGTCGTATGATGTGGTGCTTGTGGATGCGCCATGCTCCAATCTGGGCGTGCTGCGACGCCGGGCGGATGCAAGGTGGAGAATCGGGTCCCGGGATCTTTCCAGGTTGGCAACCCTTCAACTCGAACTTATAGAGAAAGGGGCGGAACTGGTCAGACCGGGAGGCGTTCTGGTCTACAGCACCTGCACGATAGCTGCCGAAGAGAATGAGATGGTGGTTGAAAGGTTTCTGTCAAACCATGATGAATTCGATCGCGACAATGTTCCCCCACAGCTGCCCCAGGCTTTTATTAAAGACCGTGCAACGGTGGGGTCGCTTCCTTGGCGTGACAGTAT
>JAGLTZ010000370.1 GCA_023135015.1 Candidatus Latescibacterota bacterium | reverse complement strand
TCCCTCTATCAGTGGTGAAGCTGTCACGGCCCGGCGAATTCAAGGGGAGCTCTCCTTCCCGGTCGTAGATCCAGGTTCGAGGTCCCGGGAGAAAACCTCAGCATCTGTTTCTCGCCTGCGCGCAAGCCGGGCCTGGCCGTTCTCGATCCATATGACCGGGGGGCGGGGACCGCTGAAGGTGTTGTTCATTGAGATGAAGTAGGCGCCTGTATCTAGTACCGCGATCCGGTCCCCCGGGTGCATCATGGGCAGAAGTGCTGATGCTGAGACCCGGTCTAACGACGTCGGCATGTTTCCCAGGACGCGATAGCGCAGGAGATCCCCGTCGGGCTCGATAACACTCAATACCCGATGCCCTTCTGTCATCAACATTGGGGAGATGGCCATCGAGCCACCGTCACATAGCAGGAACCGGCTACCCTGCCCCCTGTCGATTACATCAACTACGGTAAGTAGCAGTAACTGGCACGGCCCTGAAACGATGCGGCCGGGCTCGGCGATCACCTTCTCAGGACATATCCCCTGTCGCTTGAGCCGGGCGAATGAGTCAGCGAGGGCTTGGGTCACATCGGCCAGGATCGAATCGGCGGAGGGGGCAGCCGACGGTGCGCCTCCCGGACCCAGAAGAGAGGATACGATCTTCCACGCTCCGAGCACCGGAGCGGACTTCAGCCCGTATCCACCGCCGATATCGACGATCCGGATCGATTGCCCAAATTGAGCCGCGGTACTGATTATCCTCTCGAGCGCCTTGATACCCTTTCTGTACGGAGCCGCAGAGCGTATTCCCGAACCGATGTGCATGTGCAGTCCGACCAGCTCCAGCTTCCGGTGTGCGGCTATCGCACTCATTGCCTCCTCGAGCAGGGCCGAACCGGGGCGGAATCCTGTGGCGGCTCCCTTTGCTCCGGTGTTGAGTGTGAGGTCCCACCGGCCCCTGAGCAGTTCCGGGCATATCGTCAGGGCGAGTGGAAAGCGGTCCGGTAGTTCTCCATTTTCTCTTACGATGGTCTGGAGCTGTCCTTCAGTGGCCACCGTGAGCATCTCGACGCCGATTTCACCAGCACGCACGGCGAAAGAGAACCCGTCCCGCAGTCCAGTCGCCACGATCTTCTCTCCCCTTATACCCATCCGGTTTACAAGATCGAGTTCGTGATTGGAGCAGACCTCGAAACCGGTGCCCTGAAGCCGCAGGGCCTCCAGAAAAGCGGGCAGGGGATTTGTCTTGACCGAATAGCGGACTTCAGCGGGAAGGCCGGCGGATCTGAATGGTGTGCGAAAAGCCTCGAGCGAATCTCTCACCGCCTCTGTACAGCCGACATGGGCGGGTGTCTCGTAAAGCCCGGCCGTCTCATGAAGGTCGCAGCCATACCAGTGGAGACGCCCCTCCAGGTAGCGTGGTGCTTCCACCGGTACCCCTGTTCTGGAGTTGCTCATTTCCATCGTCCTACCGCCCCGTAATGGTAGCTCAGGGCAAGCGTTGTAACCAGCCCTGAGGCGGCCAGCAGGAAGGGGTGGATCTGCTGTAGTGTCGAGGCAGCTGAAACATCGCGGAGTGCATGATAGGTCAAAGGCCCTCCTCCGGCCGGGATCAGCGACAGGTAAGTCAGCCCCAGAAGTGCGAGGGCCAGGGCAAACAGCTGGGCGGGGGATACAATGCCCCACAAAACCACGCTCTGGGATCGGAGCCATTCCTCTCCCAGCCTGAAGAAACCATACATGAC
>JAGLTZ010000037.1 GCA_023135015.1 Candidatus Latescibacterota bacterium | reverse complement strand
ATGGAGGGTTTTCTCCTCGGTGGGCGCTGTGAGATAGGTGACGGCCAGCCAGGCCGCCGTGGTCCAGGGGACGATGATAAACAGTGAGCTGGGAAACTCCAGGTAGGGTCCCAGTAGCGGGAACCAGCGGGCCAACGCCTCCGGGTAGAAGTAAATAAACGGGTAGATCAGCAGCGGCGCCACCATGGCGGAGATCTCCGACCAGGCATTGATGCGCCACCACCACCAGCGCAGGATCATCACCAGCCCGATCCCACCGCTAAGGCCGATGATGAACTCCCAGGCCCCACTGATGCGTTCCAGTTTGGAAGTGATCACCAGGGATATGAGCATGAGCACCAAGGTAGTGATACGGGAGACCCGCACGTAGTACTTTTCCTCACCAGCCGGGCGGATGAATCGCCGGTAGAAATCGTTGACGATATAGGAGGCGCCCCAGTTGAGCTGGGTGGCGATGGTGGACATATAGGCGGCCAGGAAAGCGGCCATCAGCAATCCCAGCAAGCCCGGCGGCAGGTAATCCCGCATGACCATGACGAAGCCTTCCCCTTTGTGGGCGGCGTCCAGCTCGGGGTAGAGCACCAGCCAAACCAGGGCAACCATAATCCAGGGCCAGGGGCGGATGGCGTAATGGGCGATCATGAACCACAGGGTGGCGAACAGGGAATGCTTTTCATCCCTGGCCGACATCATCCGTTGAGCGATATACCCGCCGCCGCCGGGATCAGCGCCGGGATACCAGGACGCCCACCACTGCACACCAATGTAAGCGATAAAGGCCGAAAGAGTCATGGTCAGGGCGGCGCCGGCCGTACTGCCCTGCGCGCCAACCGCCGGCGTGAACCGGAAGACCTCTTCGGGCAGCTTTTCTTTCAGGCCGGCCACGCCACCGATCTCAGGCACGTTCACGGCAATCACCGCCAGGGCGATGGTCCCCCCCATGGCCACAACGAACTGGAAGGTGTCGGTAATGGCAACCCCCCAGAGCCCCGACATGGATGAATATACGGCTACCAGCAGCATGATCAGGCCTACCCACAACAGGGCAGCGCCGAACTCGAAGCCCAGGAGAGCCACCTTTTGCACACCGAAGAAGGTCAGGCCCGGGAACATGACGGTAAGGATCTTCACCAGGGCCAGGTTCACCCAGCCCATGATGACCAGGTTCATCAACAGCCCCAGGTAAATCGCCCGGAACCCCCGCAGAAAGGCCGCCGGCCGGCCCGAATAACGCAGCTCGGTGAACTCGACATCGGTAAGGATCCCCGCCCGCCGCCACAGCCGGGCAAAAAAGAAAGTGGTGAGCATCCCGCCAAAGAGCATGTTCCACCACAGCCAGTTGCCGGCGATGCCGTTCCTGGCCACCAGTTCGGTCACCGCCAGGGGAGTGTCGGCGGCGAAGGTGGTCGCAACCATGCTCGTGCCCGCGAGCCACCAGGGCAGGGCCCGTCCGGAGACGAAGAACGATTCCATACCCTCCGACGCACGTTTACGGAAGAGCACACCCACGATCAGGAAGAACACCAGCAGGCTGATGATTATTATCCAGTCGAGGGTGTTCAGAGCCATACTTTCAGTCCGCTATCTGCGCAGAGGTTGGAGCTTCATGTAGGTCATCGAGCGCCAGAGCCATTCGAACGGTCCGAAGCGGAAGCGATTCAGCCACCACACCGAGAAAAGTAGCTGGACGATCCATATGGCGAAAACGATCGGTATCTGCCCGACCCTCTCCACCCGCCCGAAGAGGCCCAGCCCGTGGCCGTAGAAGATGGTCGTGCAGATCAGGGTCTGGAGCAGGTAGTTGGTCAGCGCCATCTGGCCGGCGGCAGCGAGTGAATTGATGATACGGGTATTATGGAAATGCCTGAAGGCGAGCATCACCGCGCCGACGTACCCGAGACTCACCAGGATGCTTCCCCAGTAGTTGAACCATCCTGCAGCAAAGAAACACGATTCAAAGGCCCACCCCGCAGCCATATGCCGGTGAATGCCGTAGAGCACTACCGGCAGACCCACCACTACGGCGAGTATGATCATCGTCCGGTAGACATTCCTGTGCAGCCCGGCGCTGAAAACCCCGAGCTTGAAGAGACCCATTCCCACAAGCATGAGTCCCCCCACCCTCCACGATACCTTCGAGATAAACGCCATCGTCTGCATGTACATGGCGACCGTTATCCTGTACCCGGTCTGCGCCAGCCAGCCGGAGTGATAAGCTTCGAGCTCGGCAGCGATATCGGCCTGAGAGGGATTCCAGAAAGCGCCCACGACCTCGAACTGCTCGGGTGGCCAGAACTGCATCGACCACTGGAAGAAGACAGAGAGCAGCCAGCCGAAAGTGATGGCAGCAAACCCCAGAAAAAGCAGCGTTACCGGGCGACACCTCCTGAACAGGAAAACCACGAATCCGCACATCGCATAGGCGTACAGGATATCGCCGTACCACAGCAGGTAGGCATGAGCCAGGCCGATTAGAAGCAGCAGGAACGTACGGCGGTAATGGACGCCGGCGGATTTGTGCCCCGCTTTCTCCTGCCTCTCTGTCATCAGCACGATCCCCGCACCGAAGAGCATGCTGAAAATGGTCATGAACTTCGAATCGGCCAGCACATGGCTGAGTAACCAGACGAGGTAATTCAGCCCTGTAAGGTCACCGTAGACAGTAGGATTCATATAGGCGGCGCCGACCATGGAAAACGCCTGGATGTTCATTACCAGGATCCCGAGTACGGCAAAACCTCGCAGGACGTCGAGCGATACTATCCTGTCCGACTGCAAAACAGGGCCGGATTGGACTCCCGATGGTCGTTCCCGCGGGTGGTAGACCGCCTCGATCGGAGGTACCTGGTCAGACTTGTTGTTCATCAAGATTGCACTCGCAGTCTATCAGTTGTCAGCACGTAACGTGGAAAAGTGCTACGGAGGGCTCCCCCTCATTCCTCACCCCCTCCCGCGTCGGGGATCCCCCTGAGGAACTCGAGGAGTGGTTCGGCGAATTCATCCCGTCTCAAGGCGAAATCGATGTTCGCTTTTAAATAATCGAGCTTATCACCTATATCGAAGCGCCTTCCTTCTATGGTAAAGGCAAGAATGTTCTCCCGATTCAGCAATTCCCTCAGGGCATCGGTAAGCTGGATTTCGTTGTTCTTCCCCGGCTGCGTCATTTCGATGGCCTCGAATATGCCGGGGGTCAGGATGTACCGCCCGGCCGCCGCCAAACTGGAAGGTGATTCATCGATCCCGGGCTTCTCCACGAGCTGCTCAACCTCGAGGATCTTATCGCTGACCCTCCGGCCTCCGACCATTCCATAGCGTGAATACTTCTCCGGCGGTACCTCCTCAACGGCCAGGATCGACTGCTGGTGGTTCTCGAATTCTTCGATCAGCTGTCGTGTGACCGGAACGCCGGAGTCGAAGATCGTGTCACCCAGTAAAACCGCGAACGGTTCTTCTCCAGTGTGGTGGCGTGCATACCGGATCGCATCTCCCAGGCCCAGAAACTCTTTCTGCCTGATGAAATGGATATCCGCCATGTTGGCCAGGCGACAGATCTCTTCGAGGCCTTCACTTTCATTCCGGAGTTTGAGGTGTTCCTCCAGCTCAAAATTGCGGTCGAAATGGTCCTCCAGGGCCCGTTTGCCCTTCCCAGTAATTATCAGGATATCCTCTATCCCGGAATCGACCGCCTCCTGTACTACATACTGGATAACGGGCGTATCAATTATGGGGAGCATCTCCTTAGGCTGAGCCTTGGTGGCGGGCAGGAATCTCGTCCCGAGTCCCGCGGAGGGGATGACGGCTTTTGTGACCATTTTGTTGTCTCCTCAGATGACCTGAGGTCTTATCAAGCGCGCACCCAGCGATTCCAGCTCATCAGCCAGTTTCCGGAACATGGTGTCATCCTCCAATAATCCGATAATGGCACCGCCCGAGCCGGTGAACTTGGCCGAAGCCCCACAGCCCCTGGCCCTCTTTATCATCTCACTGCTGGTCTCTGATATCTTCATTATCGTGCTGCGCAGATCGAAGTTCTCGTCCATCAGCCGGCTGAACTCGCCGGTGTCCTGATTCAATATCGCCTCCCTGCCCTCCTCTGCCAGCTGAGCTATCCTTTCAAGTGTCGATATTACTTCAGCATCCCCTTCCTCGAACCGGGTCCTCAGATCATTCAGCACCCTTCCCGAGACCTTTTCAGGTTCCGTCCTGTACGCAACAAATAGGTCCGGCAGCAGCGATGGGTCGATATGTTCGTAGCTACCGTGACCGCTTTCGGTCATGACATCCTTCGAGAAATCCATATAGACACAGCCCTCTAGCACCTGGATGACCCTGTCCTGAAGCCCTGCCGTGATCCCCAGCTCATCCACCTCCGCCGAAAGGATCAGGTTGGGCAGGATATGGTCTGGAATATCCACCTCGTAGAAGTCCATCAAGGCCCTCATCATCGCCGTCACGATCGCACTGGAGCCGGCCAGTCCCACCTGGCGGGGAATAGAGGAAGTGTACCGAACGGCAAAATTCCTGCTCTCCAGGTTGATCCCCTTTTCGAAACAGTGGTCGGAGAACTTCTTGATGGCCGCCTTGACCAGGCGGGCACCACCGTAATAGCCCTGCCTGCTCACCGATTTCACAAGGTGGTCTATGTCGGAGAAGACGTCGAGGTCGAGATCCTGCGGTTGAATGCGCAGGTCGGGAGATTCAGAAAGGGTAACAGAGGAGCTGAAGTTCCCGACTGTTATCGAGATAGTCTTACCGAAGTAGCCATCGGAAGGGTTTCCCAGCAGACCCGCCCTGGCATACGCGCGCCGTACTACCGTCATGAAGCCACAACCGTACGGCAGCCATTAACTGACAGCCCTGCGCTCCTCAACCTACGACCACTTCCTGCTTCTCGTCGTCGAAAGTCACCCGCTTGCCCGTATGCATGGCTGCGATCGTCATGCAGAGGGCTATGGAATGATTGTAGGCGGCCCCGATGTCCGCATTCGGTGTCTTCCGGTCGCGCACGCACTCCATCCAGTTGCGCATGTGGGCCA
>JAGLTZ010000369.1 GCA_023135015.1 Candidatus Latescibacterota bacterium | reverse complement strand
GGCGATAACCGCTCCGTTCAGTGCCGATATCAGCTGGACCGGCCTCAACGCCTCAGCGCGTACCCTTCCTTCTCGCACCGATTTGAGCTCCGGGTGCTCATAGCGGAGCCGGGCCCCGGTGGCTGTCTCCTTTCCGTAGCAGCAGCCGTAGAAGGCGCACCCTATGCGTCCCAGAGTGTTCGTCACCATCAGTGAGGGAAAAACCACGTCGAACAGAAGGTAAGGGGATGCCTTTATCCTCCAGGCCAGCAGGGGCAGAACCACAAGCAGGCCTGCCAGCACTCCCCAGGAGACAAAACCGGCCTTCCACGCGGAGCAGGAGAAACCCCCTCCATCGCGCACAGTGACTCCGGTGCGCCAACTTACCCGAGCCCCGAGAAGGCCGACGGCGGTAACGACCACAACCGCCAGTGCCGCATCCGAGGCCGGCAGCCCCTGGGCTATAAGCACGAACTCCATCACACTCAGCCCCAGCGCCACCCCGGCCCCCACCCAGATTCCGTATCCCCAGAAGAACAGGTGGTTGCCGCGACGGATGATCTTCGGCCGGTTGATGGACCTCGATAGCCGTTCCAGGGCACGGCAGACCAGACGGTAAAGATGGTTCCTGAATGGGAATTCCACGAATAGGGCGGTTCGCTCCTGATACTCCCGGTACTCGTGGCCGAAGCGCGAGAGGAGGACCGGTTCCTCGATTCCACATGCGTATGTGAAGTAGAAGAACCCAAGGAGCGGTCCCGCCACCACGGTACACCAGAAAGAGCTGAGCAGCAGCGAGGCTCCGAGGAAGGCCAGCAGTGCTCCCAGGTAGATAGGGTGCCTCGATATGGTGTATGGGCCGCTTGTGACCAGGTGAGGAGGCGGCGAGGAAGAGAGCGGCAGTCCACGCCCCAGTATGTAGAGCCAGGCTATCGAGGCAACTATCAGTGCCAGACCAGCAGCTGTAAGCCCACCCCCTGCTGCCTGCAGCCAGTCCGGCGACGTAATCAGGGGATTACCTGCAGCACGGTCAACCGTTCTGCCTAGAACGAAATGGGTCAGAGGAACAGCGATTGCGAAGACCGCAACGTAGACGGCGCCCGCGGGGAATGGGGCCGGGTTTCCTGACGGCCGGGTGCTCACGATTGCCTCCACCACCTCCGTAGGAAGTGAATCCTGAGGTGGACTGCCGTCTGGCAGTCGGGGTACCACCTGTCGAGCTGTATCAGCATGCCGGTATCATCCTCCCATATCCAGTCGACCGGGAGTAATTACTGGCTCCGGGCCAAGGTTACCACATCTTCGGGAATGTTCACCAGTCCGCGGGAGAGATCTTCCTCCAGATCGCGCAGGGTGTAGAGGCAGGCCTAGGCCCGGAAGAAGCATCCTTTGGCGCGATCGTTTCCTGTCGAAAAGCATTGCATTCATCAAATCCAGAAGATGCCTGGAAGGCAGGTTACCGTTACCAGCAAAACGGTTGATGTTCCCAAACACATAGAGTCCCAGCCTGGAGGCAGTGTCCCTGCCGATGATAACCCCCGATTTCGCCTGCTGGATAAGACACTGGACGTATACCTCTGGATCCCCGGCCATCAAAAGGTCCCCGTCCAGGATATCGTCTACAATCCTGGCGAGACAGTATGTCACCTGCAGCAGCTGTGAACGCTCTATTTTCAGGTATCCCAGCATGGCACGCTTCCTGTTCTGCATTTCGGGCAGTTTTATAGTCCAGGGATGCAATAGATGTGCCAGGTGACACTCAAACAGATAGAGGTTCGTAACTTGTTATCGAGAAAGGGATTAAGTGTTTCATGGCGCATATTTTGGAGAACACATTGCGCCGAATCGAGGGTCTGGTGTTGCCATAACGTCACGATCCGTGTGAGCAACCGGGCACACAAAGGAGAATGGAGTTGCGACTGGGGGAGGCGCTCCTAGATTGCGCCTATCATCTTTTCAAGAGATGCCAACGCATATCAGGAGGATCACTCGGATGGGCATGTATCTGGGCATAGGGCGAAAGGCCCGCCGCTGTTACGGCTTAGATGAAGTCGCACTGGTTCCGGGCGGGGTAACACTCAATCCCAACGAAACCGATACTTCGTGGGAGTTTTGTGGCCATCATTTTCCAATCCCGATAATAGCCAGTGCGATGGACGGCGTGGTTGATGTGAAATTCGCCATCGCGATGGGGAAACTGGGCGGGCTGGCTGTTCTGAACTCAGAAGGGGTCCAGACCCGGTACGAAGATCCCAGCGAAGTTCTGGCGGAGATCGCCGCGGCTACCAGCGAAGAAGCAACTCACCTCGTACAGGATCTCTATACACCACCCATACAGGAGAAGCTGGTTACGCGGAGGGTCCAGGAGATTAAGGAGGGGGATGTTCCGGCAGCGGTTTCGGCGATTCCGCAGAGGGCCGAGAAGTTCGGCAAGCTGGCAGCCGATGCAGGGGCCGACTTCTTCGTAGTTCAGTCCACAGTTACCACGGTAAGGCACATATCGAGTGAGTATGAAACGCTTGATTTCGAGAAGTTCTGCAGGGAGATGCCGATTCCGGTCGTCGTGGGGAACACCGTCGGCTACGATGTAAGCCTGGAGCTGATGGAGACAGGGATAGATGGGCTGCTGGTGGGAATCGGTCCCGGGGCTGCATGCACCACACGGGGTGTTCTGGGAATCGGGGTTCCGCAGGTGACGGCTACAATCGACTGTGCAGCCGCCCGCGACTTCCATTACAAGTTCACCGGTAAGTACGTGCCAATCATCACCGACGGCGGAATGCGTGCGGGCGGGGATATCTGCAAAGCACTGGCCTGCGGAGCCGATGCCGTGATGGTGGGCAGTGCTTTCGCGCAGGCTGAGGAGGCACCGGGCGGAGGCTTTCACTGGGGCATGGCCACCCCCCACGCCAACCTACCGAGGGGTACCCGGATCCAAGTGGGCACTACCGGGACGTTGGAGGAGATCCTTCTGGGTCCGGCCAGGCTGGATGACGGGAGCCAGAATCTTGCTGGAGCCATCCAGACCAGCATGGGGAATGTGGGGGCCCGCAATATCCACGAGTTCCAGCTTACAGAGCTGATAATTGCCCCTTCGATCGGAACCGAGGGGAAAGTCTTTCAGAAGGCCCAGCATGTTGGGATGGGCAAATAGTTCCCGCCCGGAAACTTCACGAGTATCCGTCCGGTGTTGGCGAGGAGAATTACATTGCAGCCCCGGTGGATTCTGAATGCAACAGGATGATCCAACACTTTTTGAAGTAGTCCTGCTGGGTACCGGGGCGGCCTTTCCTCCACTGGAGCGGGAGAACACAAGCCTGGCGCTGCTCTGGGAAGGAGGGATATGGCTTATAGATTGCGGAGCCTCCCCCCATCGCAGGCTTCGACTGGCCGGGCTCGATCCGTGCGACCTACGCGGTGTTCTGATCACCCACCATCACCCTGACCACCTTTACGGCCTCCCGAGCCTTGTCCACTGCCTGATTCCGACCCCCAGGGATGAGCCGCTGGTTCTGCTCGCACCCCCGGCGGCGCTGCAGTGCGCGCACCAGGTGCTGGAAGCTTTCTGTCTACTCGAGAGGCCGGAGGTGCCCCTTTCTCTCAACGAGGTCCCCCTAATCCCCGGTTCCGGGGTCGATCTGTGTCCTGGAAGCGACCCATGGGAAGGGGATGGAC
>JAGLTZ010000368.1 GCA_023135015.1 Candidatus Latescibacterota bacterium | reverse complement strand
GGCGGTTCTGGGATTCGCCGTCCTGGCCACCGTCGCCTGGACGCTGCTCCTGTCGTGGTGGAGCCGGGTACGATTTGACGGCCCCCTGGAATGGGCTCGACGTTTCTGGAAGTACGGAGCCGACCGATCCCCCTCAGCCATTCCCCGTGTAGAAACAACTGCGGATTCGTCGATGGGGAAGAACGACCACCTGAACGGTGACGGGATCGAGAATATCCGGGAGAGCCAAGTATAGACCATGACGAAGAACGAACTACTTTTACGTGGGCCGTACCTTTTAATCAGAAAGAAAAACAATGAAGAAAACATGCGCACTTCTTGCCCTGGTAGTACTGCTGTCCAGTTGTACGGGGTCATTTCAACTGACAAACAAAGTCTATACATTCAACAGGGAAATTGAGGACAAGTGGGTTGAGGAGCTCGTCTTCCTGGGACTCTGCATTATTCCCGTATATGAAGTGACTTTGGGTATGGACATGTTGATTTTCAACACCGCGGAGTTCTGGACAGGTGAGAATCCACTTGCTGCATCGAAAACAGCTGGTTCGCAGGAGAGAGTCAAGGTCGATGACCAGGAAGCTCTAATGACTTACATGCCTGACGGGCGTGTAAAAATTGAAATTAATGACAGCGGCTTCCTCTTTGAACGCACCGATTCTGGAGTGGTTGCCACCAGCCTGGATGGAGAGACATTGTACCGCGCTGAGACAAATCCGGATGGTACGGTTTCGGTCTATGACGACTCGGGCGAACTGATCCGCACATTCGATTCGATGGACTGGATGCTGCTTACTTGGTAATCAGAAAGCTTCCTGTATTGAGATATACATACCTGAGGTTCCTTTTGACCGGACCCCAAAATCTGGGCCAAGTATTATGAGAAAATTCCGGCCCTTTGAACTCTAGCCGACTCCCAAACCTTGACTTATGAGGCTGCCCTGGACCCGCCCGGGCTGCAGCAGACGGCGGCGGCGAGGATCCCGCCGGTGAGGATGACCAGGGCTAGAGTGCGTTTGCTCATCGTTCTATCTCCTGCCTGGTGAGGGTGACGTCCGCCACCGTCCGCGCCTGCCACATCAGCCTTATCCGGAGCAGCGGCGCCGTGCCGAGGTCGACGGCGGTCCGCCGGCAGGGCGAGCCCGGAACGAGATCGATCGTGCCGGCCAAGAGCGTATCGGCTCCGGACGTCAGGATCGCCTGAACGCCGTTCAGCGGGCGGGTGGCGTCGATCCCGAGCCGGACGAGCCTGTTTCCGGCGTCGAGCTGGATGCAGACCGCCACCTCCGCGTTTGCATAACTCAGTCCACCCGTGCCCCGGAACGGGTACATCCATTCCGTCCACGCGATGGTTTCACCGGGACGGATCGGACGGCGTTCGTCGGGGTAGAGCCTGGAGGTACCACCCCACATCTCCGCGTACCCCTTGTTGTCGGCCCCGGATCCCATCGGGATGCCGCGCGGTTGGGTGGGGCGGTAGCCGTATGTCCAGATGTCGACGCCGGGGGTCTTCTCCTTGTCGAACACCCGCACGACCCCCTCCTCTTCGTCATGGGAGTAGGCCCCGTAGAAACCGTGCGTGATCCCGTCGGCCATCAGGTCACCCGAGCCCCGGTCCCACCCCTTAATGAACCTGAGGCGGCTCGCATACCACTCCTGCGGACTTTCACCGAGTGAATCCCGGAAGCGATCCGGGATCAGGATGAGTTCGGTGGGGATGATGAACTCGGTGTTGTCGGTCAGCTCGTTGCGCCCGCCCGGGGTCCACTGCGGGTTGATCCAGTGGGCGAACTCGACGGTCTCGGACGTCGGGTTGACGATCTGGATCCGTGCTTCGTAGAACGACCGGTCGGGATAGAGCGAGATCTCGATGTGTTCCTCTAGACCGGTCCCTCGTTCGGTCACGCTCATCATGACGGCCTTGCGGTATTCAGAATCCTCGACGATTCGGTACGCCCAGATCTCCGCCCAGGTCGTACCGTGCTCGTCGCCCGGCAGGGTGTATTCGGCCCCGCCGATCCAGATCCACCAGCCCAGTGGGTTGTGCTGCCCTCCCCCGACCGTGACGATGTCGTTGTGCCAGAAGACCTCGTGGCCGGCCGGCTTGAAGATCAGGCTGTAGACACGACCCATCTCGGGCAGCAGGGTCAGCTTCACATGGGCGTTCTCCATGACGACCGCCCGGTGCTGCTTACGGATGATCCGGTCCGTTCGCACCCTGGCGACATCGAGGTGGGGATAGGGATCGTCGGGGACGGTGTAGATCGCACCCTCGTAGTCCACCTGGGAGATGACGAGCCGGGTCTCCTGAAGGCTGAATGTAGCCAGCTCCGCCTGCGACGCGCGATCCGCCGGCGTCCAGGCTTCGGAACAACCGTTCAGAACCAGGATGATCAAAAGGCTCAGGCCTGCCGTTATCGGGGACGTCTGACGTTTCGTTCCAAGCATCACCTGAGTCAGATCATAACTAAGATCATCAGGAACAGGAACAGGACCATCACCACGCTGGCGAGAACAAATGCCGTCCAGGCGAGCAGGCATTCCGGATATCTCCTTCGGGTGGCAACTGCAAGAACGAAAGCACCCGGGATTAAGGACATTCAATTCCAGCCTTTATCGTAACAGTCAGCCGTTTATCTGTAAAATGATTGTCCCGATTTTGGGCCCCCTGCCCCATTTTATGGTATATGCGCGCACTGGGTACTCCTGCTTACACCGGAATTCACCCGCAACTCCACAACTCATCCGCAACTATGTAGAACTGGAGACCCTGCGGTTCGGCGACGATCCCAACCAGAGATCGCCACGAACGATATTCGCGACGGAGCCTGGATGCGCAGGCCCGATTGACCGCTATTCGAACCTCAGCGCGCTGACCGGGTCCTGTTTCGAGACCCTCAGGGCGGGGATATAGTTCGCCAGGAGAGCCACCAGCATGAGGAAGATGGTCATCCCCGCCAGGGGAAGCGGCTCGAATGCCTCAACCCCGTAGAAGAGACTGGCAAGAACCATCCCTACCCCTAAAGCGCCGACCATCCCGATCACCAACCCTATCAGAACCAGAAGCATACCCTGCCTCACGACGAAACCCACGACCCTGGAGGGCCGTGCGCCGATGGCGATGCGTATCCCGATCTCCCGTGTTCTCTCGGTCACCGCGTACGACATGACTCCGTAGACGCCCAGCATCGCGAGCACGAGCGCGAGTGCGGCGACGCCGCTGAGCAGTCTGACGAAGATCTGCTCGCTCCACATCGATTCCTCGACGATATCGGCCATCGGACGGAGATTGTGGATGGGAATGGTCGAGTCGATCGACCAGATCGCATCCCTGACGGCCTGCAGCATGGTGTATGGATCGGACGCAGTACGGACGACAAGGGACATCCGGCGGTACGTTAAGATCCCATACGGGAAGTAGAAGCCGGGACGTATTTCCCGACTCAAGCCGCGGTGACGCACGTCGCCAGCCACCCCGATTATCTCGAACCACTGTGCGTCTTCGGATGTTCCCCTGCCTAGCGTCAGGCGTTTGCCCAGCGGACTGGAATCGGGCCAGAACATCTCGGCCAGGGCCTGGTTGATGATCACCACATCCCCCCCCTCCACATCCTCCTCCGGCCTGAAATACCTGCCGCTCAGAAGAGGGATCCTCATCGTGTTCAGGTAATCGCCGATCAACAATCTGTAATTCCCCACAGGGAGGGGCTCCTCGGGATCGACCGGGAACTCCTCCATGGAGTAGCTATTCCCCCAGTTGCTGCCCCCCATAGGCAGTGTCAGGACCGCTCCCGCCGAGACCGCGCCGGG
>JAGLTZ010000367.1 GCA_023135015.1 Candidatus Latescibacterota bacterium | reverse complement strand
TCCGTGGGAGCAGTTCGGCAAGCACCAGAAGCAAGAGAACCGTGATCACAATCCCCATTACAACCCACAACCACGGATTATCAGCCTCCGACATGACAGACCACCGGAAAGCCAGTAGCGCTGTAGCGGCGACGGCCAGAACGCGGGTTACAAGGCGACCCAGCATGATAGTGGTAGTCAGCCTGCCGGGGCGGGCGACGAGCCGCTCGAGCGCGGGGGGGAGTTCCTCCCTCACTGTCTCCTCCAGCTCGGGGAGGAGGTCCGGCTCTACAGGCTCTTTATCCTTTGCGTAGTCCGCACGAAGCAGGGTGAGGATGGCTGTCTCCGCCGCCGTGTAACCGCCGGCCATCAGGACCAGCAGAAGGACAATCAGACCTTCGAGAACGGGATTCACGGCCAGGCCAGGCATTATTGTGCCCCTTCGAGTACCGGTTTGTTCCACTCCACCACGTAGTATTCCTGGCGCTCTGTCATCCGTTTAGCTTCCTCGGGACTGTGGATGTCGTCGTACCCCACAAGGTGCAGAATCCCGTGTATTACCAGGCGGCGAACTTCTTCATCCAGTGTGGCACCGAATTCAGGTGCCTGGCGTTCGGCCTGGGCAATGTCAATGTAGAGCTCGCCTTCCACGTCATCCGTCCGGTCGGGATCTTCAGAGAGGTCGAAAGCTATGACGTCGGTCGGGCCCTCACGGCCCAGCCAGGTTTCGTTCAGCTCGGAAATCCGCCCATCCCCGCAGAAGACTATGTCCAGCTCGCCTCTGGAGCGGCCCTCCTCTTCCAGAACGCTGCGCGCCAGCTCGATTATGGCCTCCCGGTTGAGGTTTTCAGATTGAGGAGGGTCCTCTGATTCGTCCACGTGAACCCTAACATCTATGGTGCCCGGGTCAGAACCGCTCATGATTTTTTCCGCCTGGCTGCCACCTCGCGCTCGGCCGCCTTCTTCAGCGTCTCTTCCTTGTCCGGATAGTCGATCCGCTGATGGAAGCGGCTCGTGAGAATATTGACGAAGGTCTCCTGTACCAGTCTTAGGTCCCGCAGCGTCAGCGGGCAGTCATCCAGCTCGCCATCCTCGAACCGCCGCTCCACCAGTTCCTTGACTAGAGTCCGTATATGCCGCGGGTTGGGATCTTCCATCACCCGGCTGGCGGCCTCCACCGCATCGGCCAGCATGATGATTCCTGTTTCACGGCTCTGCGGTTTGGGACCGTCGTACCTGAAGTCATCTTCGGAGACCTTCACACCGTTTTCCGCCTCTTCCACCGCCTTCAGAAAGAAGAATGTCATCGGCATGGTGCCGTGGTGCTCGGGGATAAACGCCCTGATCTTCTCCGGCAGCCTGTACTCCTCGGCCAGCTCCAGCCCGTCTTTCACGTGTGTGGCGACTATGAGAGAGCTCATGTGAGGGCTGAGCTTGCCGTGGGGATTCCGTCCCGACTGGTTCTCTACGAAGTATTCCGGCTTGTTCAACTTGCCGACATCATGGAAGTACGCTCCAACACGGGTGAGTAGAGCGTTTGCCCCGCAGGCCTCGGCTGCGGCCGCACCCAGCTCTCCCATCATGAGGGAGTGTTGATATGTACCCGGCGCCCGCATCGCAAGCTGCCGCAGCAGGGGGTGGTTGAGGTCAGAGAGCTCGAGCAGCGTGATATCGGTAGTGAATCGGAAGAGGCTCTCAAATATTGGCAGCAGCCCCATGGTCACCACGACGCTCAGCATCCCGTTGGCAACGCCGTAGGCCACGGCCTGTCCGGTCTCCTCCACCGTGCTGAGCTGGAGCATCTCCACGCTCACGATACCCACCAGATAGACGAACGGCACGGCCCACAACGCCCGGTAGAAGTGGCTGCGTTTCTTGGCCCTGCGTACTGCAAATACACCCGCCGCCCCGGCGGCGGTATGGATTAGGGTTATCGAGTAGTCAAAACCCATCACCGAGCCGAGCAGCAGTCCGAGGACGAAAGCGGTGACCAGTCCTATGCCTGTATCGAGAAGGACCGTCAGCAGCATGGTCGCCACCGCCACAGGCACCAGATAGGTGCTGAAGATCCCTGACTCCCTGAGCAGATAGGCGAGCGCCATTTCCACGGCAAGCAGAATAGCGATGGTGGTAACCTGGCGGTTATCCTCCAGGATGGAACGGCGGCTGACCCTGAGGTAGGCGGCGTAGATGCTGAGCACGAGCGCTATCAGCAGAAGCCGTGCAAACCACATGCGGGTCATGGGCCACCATCCGCGCTGCTCTTCGGTCCCGGCCAGAGCCTTACTGAGGGAATCGAGCTTCTCAACGACTTCCCGCGTGACCCGTTTATGGGCGCCGACGATCTCCTCAAGCTCCAGCACGATACCCTTGTTGATGGGAATGACGGCGGCGGCCTCCTCCCTGCGCAACCGCGTCCGCTGTTCGTTCAGGATGAGGTTCGGGACCAGGACCACCTGTACGATCTCGTAACCGCCCTTGATCAGACGGTCGTCAGCCCCCGGAAGGCGCGTCCGGAGCTGTCCGGGCAACCCGAGCAGTGCCTGCCTGAGATCGACGACTATCTCAAGCTGTTGCATTATCTCCT
>JAGLTZ010000366.1 GCA_023135015.1 Candidatus Latescibacterota bacterium | reverse complement strand
CCTGCTGGCAAATCGCTCCTTCGATGCGATCATCGCCGAGTACTCGATGATGGGCCAGTATCTTGAAGGAGCAGGAGAGATCATCCCTCCCGGCACCTTGACGATCATTTCAGTTCACGAGTGCTATACACAAGCGTTCAGGCAACGAGTGGATAAGGGTGAGCATATCGAAGAAGAGACAATCGAGAAGCTCTTCGAGTACGAGTTCAGCATGTATCGATCGGTTGATCGTGTACTGTCCTTGACGCGCGAGGACAAGGAGGTCCTTATCCACCTCGTGCCGGAACTTAGAGCGAAGACGTGCGTGGTCCCGCATGGCGTCGATACAGATTTTTACACTCCTCCTCCCGCGAGATCCTGGGAGACAAAGAACATCCTCTTCCTCGGTAATTTCCGGCATTACCCCAATGTCAACGCGGTGCAGAACTTCATGACACACTGCTGGGCAAAGATAACAAGAGAGGTACCAGAGACCACTTTCCACGCCATCGGATTCGATCCTCCCCCGGAACTCCTCGCCCTTGGAGGGGACCGCATCATCGTCAGGGAGGGGGGAGCGCATTCAGATGTGAGGGAAACCTATTGGGGAAGCGATCTCTTTGTCGCTCCCATCGAACTCGGAGGGGGATTCCGGGGGAAGATGCTCGAGGCCCTCGCCTGCGGGCTTCCTATCATCTCTACCAGCCTTGCCGCATTTGGTATCGACCCGGTAAATGGCGAAGAGATGTTCGTTACCGACGATTATGGTGAGTTCACCGAATACGTGATCAGGCTTCTCAAGGACATCCGGCTGAGAAAGGCTGTAAGTTCCCGGGCTCGAGCCCTCGCTGAACGCTTCGACCACCAGAACGCTGCCAAGAAACTGCATGAGGTGATCCAGACCTACCACGGACAGTAGTGACACACCTGTCTGGGTGGATCTGTGGAGTCTGGGCTCAAGAGCTGGAGTGATAGGATGAGCAGCAGAAGAGTACTGTTAGCCGCCGCATTCGTGACGTTGGCGCTGTGTTCGGCATGCGCCCTGTTCAAGTCTGCAAAAAAATTATCCGTAAGAATCTTCGAGGCCGAGCTGGTACTGCCGACCTATGAAGTGGACCGACCCGACCCGAACCCACGGTTCTATCAGGGTCGGGCTTATCAGGGGGCCCAAGGTCGGGTCTATCCCTATCCGATGCTCGACCAGCTCACCGATAACAGGGTGGAGAAGGCCTATCGGGCGGTCTATTTGGAAAACGCATACATACGGGTCTGCGTGCTGCCCGAAATCGGTGGCAGGGTGTTTGAGGCAGTGGACAAGACCAACGGTTACGATTTTCTTTATCGCCAGCATGTGATCAAGCCCGCTCTGATCGGAATGTTGGGAGCTTGGATTTCTGGTGGCATTGAGTGGAACTTCCCCCATCACCACCGTGCCAGGGCCTTCATGCCTATGGACTATGTGCTGGAGGAGAATCCCGACGGCAGCAAGACGGTATGGCTATGGGAACTGGACCTGCGCCACCGGATGCAGTTCACCGTGGGCATCACCCTCCACCCGGACAGGTCCTATTTTGAAGCTACGATCCGACCCTATAACGCTACCCCGTTGGTCCAATCCTTCCTCTGCTGGGCGAACCCGTCAGTGCATGTCGGACCGGACTACCAGGTTATCTTCCCCCCAGGCACCCAATATGCCGTCTACCATGGTAAGAATCAGTTCGCCACATGGCCTGTGGCCCAGGATTCCTACCGCGGGATCGACTACCGGGGTGTAGATCTCAGCTGGTGGAAGAATCATCCATCTCCGGTTTCCTTCTTCGCCTGGAACTACCTGGACGATTTTCTAGCTGGTTATGACCATGGTCTGGATGCCGGCGTCGTCTACGTGGCCGACCATCAAATCGCACCCGGGAAGAAGTTCTGGGAATGGGGACCGGGTCCTCAGGGCAGGATGTGGGACCTGATCCTCACCGAGCAAGACGGCCCCTATATAGAGCTTATGGCGGGCGTGTATTCCGATAACCAGCCCGACTACAGTTGGTTGCAGCCATACGAAGCCAAGCGGGCAAGCCAGTTCTGGTACCCTATCCGTGAGATCGGCGGTGTGAAGTGTGCGACGCTCGAAGGCGCAGTAAATCTTGAGTTAGCCGGACAGGACTCAACGGGCCGGCGTACCGCGAAGATCGGATTCAACACCACCAGAGCGCACCACCGTGCTCAAGTGCGTCTGAAGGCAGGGGAGATCGTTCTTTACGAGGAGGTGATCCGGATTGATCCGGCAAGGCCCTACATCAATGAAGTGCCTCTGCCCGCCCGGGTGGATACCACCGATCTTCACCTCTCACTCCTCAGCCGCTCCGGTGATGTATTGGTGGCTTATCGAACTGCAGTACGCAGGACGGAGCCGATGCCCGGTACAGTTACGCCGCCTCAGCCGCCTGGGGTGATCGAGACAGTGGAAGAACTCTACCTGACCGGGCTGCGTCTGGAGCAGTTCCACAACCCATCGATGGATCCGGAGCAATACTATTTGGAGGCGTTGCGCAGGGATCCCGGACATATGCGTGCGAACACAGCCCTCGGAATCCGCTGCTTGCTGCAGGCCCGATTCAGGGAGGCGGAGGAGCGACTGCGCATTGCGGTGGCGAGGGCTACGGCCAACCATACCAAAACCAGGGATGGTGAGGCCCTCTATTATCTGGGACTCGCACTCCAGTTCCAGGACGAGGTCGAGGCGGCCCGTGATGCCTTCTCCCGGGCCACGTGGAGCCAGGCATTCTGCTCGGCGGCCTCCTACCATCTGGCGCAGATCGCCTGTCTGCAGGGCGACCACAAGACCGCACTGACACATCTCGACCGCTCTATTGCGACTAACACCTGGAACTGCAGCGCCCTGAATCTAAAGGTGGCTGTGCTGAGGCGACTGGGGAGACTGGAGGCTGCAGCCGTTCAGATCGAAGAGGTTCTGAGGTCTTCACCCCTCAACCTTTGGGCCTGGCACGAGCGCCTTTTAGTCCACCGTGCCCGAGGAGATGGACGAAAGGCAGCGCATGCCCGCCAGTCACTCCTTACGAGGCGGTGGCCTGGATCCGCACCTGCGGATGGTCCCCGTCCCTGGGAGGAGGCCGCTGCCTGGCTCGAGGCCCAGTCGTTCCTTGAGGTGGCCGGGAGCTACATCCAGGCGGGGTTGTGGAGTGAAGCGATCGGCATCCTCTCCGTACTCACCGAACCTGAGGGGGGCGAAGCCAATACCTACCCGATGTGCTGCTACTACCTGGGATACTGCCACGACCGGGCGGGCAGAGTCGGAGAGGCGCTCGACTGGTACCGGCGGGCTGCGAAAATGCCGCACGCCTACTGTTTTCCCTTCCGGCTGGAATCGATCGAGGTTCTACA
>JAGLTZ010000365.1 GCA_023135015.1 Candidatus Latescibacterota bacterium | reverse complement strand
TCGTTGCCGCTGAGCACCCATTCCCGGTCGCCCCAGCGGATGATTGCGCCCCAGCCGCCGGGGCCAGGGTTGGGGTCGCAGCCGCCGTCGGTGTAGACGTCCACCTGGGGTGGGACAATGTGGCTCAAGGTGTCTGGGCCGAACAGAGACTCGGTCGACCTACTTTCGCCCCTTTCCGCTATTTATGGCTGGCTGGCCAGCCCTCCCGCAATCTCTCCTCCGTCAATCACGAAGTAGTGACCGGTGATGAAGGCCGCGTCGTCGGAAGCGAGGAAAGCGAACAGGGCTGCTACGTCCTCGGGCCGTCCCAGCCTGTTCAGAGGCAGTTTGCCGGCGTATGTCTGCTGCATTTCCGTTGTGTACTCCGCCTCCTGCATCGGGGTCAGGATGAATCCGGGGCAGACGGCGTTGACGCGCACCATCGGAGCCAGCTCGAGCGCCATGGAACGGGTCAGCTCCAGAACACCGGCTTTGGAGGTGTTGTAATCGGCGTAGTAGTGATATCCGACAAGCGCGT
The DNA here is from genome assembly GCA_023135015.1 of Candidatus Latescibacterota bacterium. GTDB lineage: Bacteria > Blakebacterota > Blakebacteria > Blakebacterales > Blakebacteraceae > JAGLTZ01. The sequence continues at coordinate 5,227 of JAGLTZ010000365.1, read as the reverse complement.
TCGTAGAGGCCATGTTCAGGATTACCCCACCCTCACCTTCGAGCATGAGCCGGGCCGCCTGCTGAGCTGAATAAAATACTCCATTGAGATTGGTCTCTATCGTTTGCCGCCACTGCTGGGGCGATATATCCAGGAAGCGACGCCTCGTGCTGATCCCGGCGTTGTTTATTAGGATGTCCAGGCCGTCCAGCAGATCGCGTACTTCGGAGAAGGCATGGGCGAGGTCATCGGGGTCGGAGACATCAGCTCTGATCGAACCGCTCAATCGGGGTAGGTCGTCCATGGCCCCGGCCAGTGCAGAATCGTCCCGGTCCAGAATCACTACCCGCGATTTCTCCTCGAGAAACCGCACGGCGGTCGCTCTGCCTATCCCACCGGCCCCGCCGGTGATAAGGACACGTTTATCACTCAGGCCTCGCATGATCTCCTCCTTCAAGCCAATCGAGGAGAGCGCTTCTCACTCCCTCGGCGGATCCGTCTATCACTTTACTGAAACGTTCTTCCTGGACGTCGAGTCCGGCAAGCCACGGCGGGATCTCTGCTCCCGGCGCCATCTCCTCGACCCTGCCGGACAGCTGGGCAGCAGAGAGCCCGGCTGCCTCCCGGGGCAGGGGATCTTCATACGGAATTCCCTTGAGTGCTCTGAATACGTCGCGGCCGAACTTGGCCCAGTGTGCGGTGGCGGCAACAAGCAACGGTCTCTCTTCGCGGCAGCGTTCAGCGATCTCCCAGGCGACTGCCGTGTGTGGGTCGAGCAGTCGGCCGCATGAGTCGTAGACCTGTCTGATGGTGGCAAGACAGTCGTCATTGGTGACGGATCCCCCCGAGAAATCGCTGCAGATTGCGCTGAAGGTGGCGGAGTCGACCTGGAAGCGGCCTTCTTCGCCGAGTTGCGTGGCCCACCTCCGGATCTTCTCCGGGTCGCCGCTCACTTCGAAAAGCAGCCTTTCGAGGTTGGACGAGATGAGGATGTCCATCGAGGGAGAGGGAGTCCTGATGATCGTGCGCCCGGAGATGTCGTAGACGCCTGTTGCCAGGAAGTCGGCAAGAACCCTGTTTTCATTGCTGGCGCATATAAGCCGCTCGACCGGCACACCGATGCGCTTGGCGTAATAGGCTGCAAGGATGTTCCCGAAGTTGCCGGTCGGCACGCAAATATCGATCGGCTGGCCGGCCTCGACGGCTCCGGCGTCGACCATCCTCACATAGGCGCTGAGATAGTACACGATCTGCGGGAGGAGTCTCCCCCAGTTGATCGAATTGGCTGAGGAGAGCCTCAGTCGGTACCTCTTGCGCAGATCCCGGTTGAATGCCGCGTCGTTGAATACCGCCTTCACCGCATCCTGGCAGTCGTCGAAATCACCATCTACTCCGAATACAGAGATATTCCTACCCTGCTGGGTGACCATCTGCTTCCTCTGGATATACGAGACCCCTTCGAAGGGGTAGAAGACGGCGATTCTCACGTGATCCCGGCCGGCGAATCCATCCAGTGCGGCTTTGCCCGTATCGCCAGAGGTGGCCACCAGTATCAGGTAATCCTCCTGCAGGTCGCCGGATCTCCTTTTCCGGGCAGCCGCTTCACAGAAGAAGAGGGGCATGCACTGCAGCGCCAGATCCTTGAATGCGGCGGTGGGCCCGTGCCAGAGCTCAAGCAGGTGCATGCCGTGAGCCGCTTCCACGACAGGCACTATTGAGGGTGTGTCGAAATTATCGCCGTATGCGGCCTCCATCAGCGTACGGGTGCGCCCGGTATGCAGATCCACTTCGAACAGCTGAAAGAGGCGGGCGGCGATGATCGGGTAGGAGAGGCCCTGAAAAGATCGAATGGCGTCCGGTGAAAGCGTGGGCAGCGAAGCGGGTACGTACAGTCCCCCTCCACCGGCTATTCCCCTGATGATTACATCGGTGAACGCAGGTTCTGTGTGATCGAGGCCTCTGGTATCGCGGTAACCCGAAATATATCTACCATCCCCAGCTGAATTCGACGCGCGGCTCGATACGCTTCTGCGTTATGTACTGTCCCATGTCGTCGAGCACGTATGACCACTCGTACCGCATCAGGACCCTGGTGAAGGGGTTGAGCTTGTATCCGATCTCGGCGATCGTAAATGCGTTCTCATCCAGCTTGAAGAGATCTCCCCCCTCCTGGATGTTCTGTTTCACGAAATAGGCCTGGGCGGAAAATACAGGTATTACATTTGTTGCGTCTGCATGGAGTATGAACTGGTCGCCCATATCCGAATCTTTGCCTGTCTGGAAGTATGATCCCCGGATGCCGATTTTACCGATGACGTTCCCCGCTATCTCCCCGTACCATCCCTTGGATTTGTCCTGGTACTGGAGTTCATACAGGATGTCATTCTTGTTGACGTCGTAGAGCGGGCCGATGAGGCCGGAAGTAAAACCCTTACTCAAATTGCGCATCTCGAATTTGGCACCCAGCGCAAAGAGCCCGGCGATGCCGCGGATATCGGTCGCTACTCCGTAGGCGGATCCCGATCCGTACTCACGTTCAAGTCCCGTCTCATCCCAATCTGAGATACTCGACCAGTCAAAGTAGATATAGAGGTCGATCATGTCGTTGTGCAGCAGCGGCTGCTCAAGATCGAAACCGACAATTGAGAGAGGTTCCTGTAGCTGCGAGTCCCTGTCGGTTATGTATGTCAGTCCCACTGCGAAGTTCTTAATGATCGGGACGGGTGCCTGCAAGAACCGCAATGGTCGGACGTAGCCACGGCCGCCGTAAAGTTCCGGCCGCCCCAGGTTGCCGATGAGGGACTCGAAACCGAATTTGCCGAAGTCGAGGTCAAGCTGAACTCCCCGCTTCGGGTAGTTGTCGTCCAGAGCGTTGTTGTAGTAATAGACGACAAACCCGTGGCCGAAGAGCGTGTTGGACAGCTCTCCCACCCTTACGTAGACGGGGTCCCTCTTCACACCATAGCGGATGTAACGGATCAGCCTGGTGTAGTCCCGGCTGCTGTCCCAGTCGATCTTCCGGATCTGCCAGGTGTCGGTGCTGATCAGAAGCGGGATGCTCAGCCCCACGCCTATCTTCCCGAAAGCGAGTTCCGGCTCGATATTGAAACTTATAAAACTCTCCCCGCCGATTCTGCTGTACCCGGGCCCGAACTTCAGGCTCCCGCCACTCTGCTGGCCCGGTGGGAGCTGGAATTCGGTCATCTGCGCAGAGGCTGGCGCAGTAGATGAGAAGACGATAAACAGTGTTGAAATCAGCAGTGCTGCTGTTCGGGGATAAGATCTTATAGCTTTAACAGTCTCAGTCACAGTCAGATCCTTTCTTCAATAAGGTGTGGACGGCCGTAAGGATAGTACTCCACTGAGCGCGGGGTTGCCAGTAGACTTCATCTCCTGTATTCACTATCTGGTTCACAATCGGAGACTTCGGATGGGAACTGTCTGAACATGGCATGGTGTAAGTTAGATCGGTAGCGGTATGAACATCGGCTCTCTGGTTTATCAGTTCCTGGTCGGGGGGATAATATTCGCCTTCGGGTTCATCATTCCCTGGCGCTCTGGTGATTATTCGTGGAGTAAGAGGGATGACCGCCTGACGGTCATTTATATGGTGTTTGGCTTTTTCCTCTACCTGGTTCTGCAGACGCTGTGGCACCTGTCCGCTCTCGGGACGATATAGATGGATACCACTACGGTAATCGGAACCCGCCTCGATTTCTGGGTCATAGTAGGATATTTCATACTCATCTTCAGTTTTGGGTTCTTCTTCGCGAGATTCACGCGCTCGACCAAAGATTTCTTCTTCGGCGGCCAGCGATTTTCATGGTGGCTGATCACTTTCAGCTGTGTGGCTTCGGTGGTCGGCTCCTACAGCTTTATTAAGTATTCGGCCGCTGGTTTCAGGTACGGGATGTCCTCCACGATGGCGTATACGAACGACTGGATCGTCATGGGTTTCCTGCTCCTGGGCTGGCTGCCGATAATCTACTTCAACAGAGTGGCATCTGTGCCGGAGTATTTCAGGAAGAGATTCGATCATCGGACCGGTATCGTGGCGACGGCGATCATCTTGCTCTATATGATCGGATATATTGGCATCAACCTCTACACGATGGGCGTGGCCCTAAACGCCATGCTCGGCACCGATATCCTCTGGTCGGCTGTTGTCGTAGCCGTTATCTGCGCTGTCTACGTTACCGTCGGAGGCCAGACCTCGGTGATAATGACCGATCTCGCCCAGGGGGTCATCCTGCTGATCGCAGGTTTTATCCTTTTCGGCCTGGGGCTGAAAGTGCTGGGAGGTTGGGGGGAGTTCTGGTCGGGGCTGCCTCTGCTCCACAGGCTTCCTTTCTCCCGATTCAACGAGCCGCACTCGTTCCATTTTGTCGGGATATTCTGGCAGGACGGGATAGCCAACACCTTCGCCCTCTACATGATGAACCAGGGATTCATACTGCGGTTCCTGTCGCTCAAGAGCGTGAAGGAGACGAAGAAAACATTTCTCTCCCTCGTACTGATCCTCATGCCCCTGGCAGCCCTGGCGGTCTCGAACGCGGGATGGTTGGGGCGGTCGATGGTAAGCCACGGGCTGTTGCCCTCCGATGTAGATCCCAATCAGATCTTCGTACTGGTCGCAGGAAAGATCTGCCAGCCGGGTGTGTTCGGTTTCGTGATGGCCGCACTCACCGCCGCCCTGATGTCGACGATCGATACGCTGATCAACGCTGTCTCGGCGATAGCTGTTAATGATGTCTACAGGCCGTACATCCGGAAGAAATCCTCCGACAGACACTATCTGAAGGTAGCGCGCATCGTGTCGCTTTCTTCGGCTCTTCTGGGGATCGCGCTGGTTCCGGTATTCGCGTCATTCAACTCGATATATGTCGCCCATGGAGCGTTTACGGCGTGTGTCACTCCGGCCATGGTGGTCACGATCGTTCTGGGTGCCTACTGGAAGAGATTCACGCCCTCGGCCGCCTTCTGGACGCTGCTGGGCGGGTCACTCCTGGTGATCCTTTCGATCATCTGGCCGGTGCTCGTAACCCCATTGTCCCATGGTGTGGATCCATTGGGGGGTTTCAAGTACACCAGGGCACTCTACGGGATGGCCGGGAGCATTGTGATCGCGCTCTTGGTAAGCTTGAGGACAAGGGGAAAGACGGAGAAAGAGATGGAGGGCCTGGTTGTGGGCTCGCTGCAGCGGGCGAAAGAGAGATACAAGGGAGGTGCTGTTAATGAGAGGGAGGGG
>JAGLTZ010000364.1 GCA_023135015.1 Candidatus Latescibacterota bacterium | reverse complement strand
CGGACTCTTGTGCGGCGTACAGTAACATGAAGGAGACAGTACATGAAGGCGTTCGCCATCGGCCTTTTAGCGATTTCTCTGATCCCCCGTACCGCTGCTGCTCAGCGGTATACAGTGCATGAGCTTGGCAGTGCATCGAATACACTATTTCTTAATGAAATGATATCCAATGGTGTGAATTCCAGGGAGAACCGGTGTCTTCAGGCTGGAAGAGTGATCGGGGCACTCTCCGGCAGTACCATGGGGCTATTCGCGTTTTACGTGGGCATCAAGGGCGACGATCTCGAGGGTCCTTTCCTACAGACTCTTGCTATCAGCATCCCGACAACGGTCATCGGGGCCTACGTTGGTGTGAAGGGGACGGAGTGGTTGACCAGGCGGATCCTGGACGCGAAACAGGGGGTGCCCGGATCGGCACTAAGAGGGGTAGCGTACGGTTTCGTCGACGGTGCCATGATCGGCGTGGCCAGTATGGTCACACTCTTTTCGCTTGCATACTTTTTTGATGCGATCCACTTCAATGAAAGTATGGGCTTTATTGATATTATCGGAAGTGCGACTCTGGGAGGGGCCATTTTCGGAGGTATGATAGGCGCCGTGGCAGGACTCGTCTATGGCCCGGGTATCTCAATCTATATGAAATTTTAAATTATGCAGCCTCGATACCGGCGATAAGTTCTGAGATGATCTCCTTGACGGTCACGATTTCCCTGACACGGTACGCATTCTGCCCACAGAAGATGAGGCCTTGGTCGACATCTCCTCTCCAGGCATTGATAAGTGCAAGGGCAATACAATATTTTGCTGTTTTGATATCACAGACTGTAAGACATCTGTAAAAGCATTTTATCTTGGATTTCGCGTCAGCCTCAAGATCCTTTATAAACTTGTTCCTAATGGCCCTGCCCGGCATTCCGACAGGGCTCTTGGTTATGACTATATCCTCCTCTTCGGAATCCAGATAAGCCTGCTTGAATTCCTCAGATACATCGCATTCAACCGTGCAGACGAATCGAGTCCCCATCTGCACTCCCGATGCACCAATGGAGAGCATATGTGCGATATCCTTTCCGTCATAGATACCTCCGGCGACTATCACTGGAATCTTCCTGCCGAATTTATCTTCATAAGGTTCGATCGTTTCGAGAACCTGCGGGAGAAGTATTTCGAGGGAGTACATCTCCGGCTGCTTCAATTGATCATAAGAAAAACCCAGATGCCCTCCGGCCAGGGGACCCTCCAGAATCAGCCCGTCAGGAATCCTGGAGTAGCGTCTGTCCCACATGCGGAGGATCAACTTGCCTACCCTTGCTGAACTGATTATGGGAACCAGATTAGCCGAACCTTCTTCCACTAGGGCCGGCAGCCTGGTTGGGAGCCCCGCCCCGAACACTATCATCCTGACACCTTCATTCACCGAGGCGACAATCAGATCCTCGACATTGCTTAAAACCCCCATAAAGTTGACCGCAATGTGGCCATCCGTCATGCCTTTCGCCCTCTGGATCTCCCTTACAAGAGCTTCCCTCGACTGCCCCTCGTAATCATTCTTAAGCGTTTCAACATCTCCAAGCCCGATACTGGAGATAGTGCCGATCCCGCCTTCATTGGCCACGGCCGAGGCAAGATTGGACAGAGACACCCTTACCCCCATCCCCCCCTGTACTATCGGGATATCCGCAGTGATACTGCCTATCTGGAGTTTTGGAATTTTCAGTCTAGCACTTCCCGACGACGAGGCAGGCGTTGCCCCCCCCGAAACCGAAGGAATTGCTGGTGGCGACCTCTAAGTCGATTGTCTCGACCCCTCCGGTCACATAATCGAGGGGGCATTCCGGATCCGGCTCTTCATAGTTGATTGTCGGAGGCAAATGGCCGGTATGTATGCTCATCACAGTGGCAACGATTTCCACCGCGCCGGCCGCAGCCATGAGGTGTCCTATCATTGACTTGTTTGAACTGACTTTCAGATTCTCGGCGTGGTCTCCAAAAACTTTGATTATGGCACTGCTCTCTGTCTTATCATTGAGCACCGTCGATGTACCATGTGCATTTATATAACCAACCGCGGCGGGATTGATACCTGCATCCGCAAGTGCCTTCCTCATCACTCTGGCCATCCCGTCACCTCCGGGTTGTGGAGCTGTCAGGTGATAGGCATCTGCTGTGTTACCATAACCGAGGATCTCGGCATATATGCGTGCACCCCTGGCCTGCGCGTGATCGAGAGTCTCAAGTGAAACAATACCAGCCCCCTCCCCCATGACAAAGCCGTCCCGGTTCCTGTCAAAAGGCCTGCTGGCTTTCTCCGGATTGTCATTTCTGGTGGAAAGTGAACGGGTCGCGCAGAAGCCGCCGAAGGAGAGCGGTGTAATAGAGGCTTCCGTACTACCCGACACCATCACATCCGCATCCCCCCTCTGAAGGATACGGAAGGCTTCACCGATAGCATTTGCTCCTGTTGAGCATGCAACTGAAAGGGCAGAGAGGGGCCCCTTTAGACCATGTCTGATGGATACTGTACATGCTGCCATATTGATGAGGATCTTCGTGACAAAAAATGGACTCAGGGACTTTGGGCCATTCTCGTGAAGTCTGGCATGTCCCTTCTCCATCGCATCCGAACCTCCAATACCGGAGCCGATGATAACTCCAGCTCGCTCTCCGTCGAAGTCTGAGCCGGTCAGACCGGCATCTTCGAGAGCCATTGCTGCTGAGGCCACGGCGAACTGCGTAAACCTGTCCATGCGTTTGACAGCTTTATCATCCATCCATACACCCGGATCGAAATCCTTCACCTCCGCGGCCATAACGGAACGAAAACCCGTCGGGTCGAAATGGGTTATCCTGGCGATACCATTACGCCCTGACTTCAACCCATCCCAGAACTCACTCACTCCAACACCAATTGGAGTGACTGCACCCAGTCCTGTGACTACAACCCTGTTTTCAGTCATTACTATTCCTCATGGCACGAACCTATGCATCTTTATAGGGCCGGACCACCTATATTCTCGCACTTTCCGGATTTGCTTGAGTTGCTGAAATGGGAAACTCAGAAGGTGATCTGGAGGGTCGGGGCATCGGCTCTCTCTTTGACCGGTTCAAGCCCTGTCAGGCACTGCTCTTTCTCCAGATCGGGATCCCATACCAGAAGGGTATAGGTTCCTTCCATTGAGAACACCTTCGGATGGAAACCCGTACCTTCGATGCGGATCGTATACACGATTGCGCCCGTGCTCTCCTCAATGATCTGGACCACAGGGTTCGGGAGACCGCTGACTTCTATCCGCGGCAAATATCCCACCGCCTTACGGCCGTAGTTGTCTAGCTGGTTGAGTCTTACGGGCCAGCCGGGATACTGCTCGGCATCAGGCCGGGAAGGATCTACCCACCGCGGCCAGACCTCCACCGTGATATCCCGTGTGCTGCGGTTGAACCTCACAATGCCGTAACCCGGGGCTCTATCGTGCAGGTTCGTCGGCTCGACACCCGTCAGATACGGGTTGGCGACAGCGTGGATGGTCATCCGGTTACCGAATCCGTCGAAGAAGTCACCGGTGTACTTCGGCGAGCCCGGTTCCCGGTTCAAACCCGGCTCCCGGGGGAACCAGCGCCTGGGCCAGGTGTTTCCAACCGAGGGAACGCAGAGCGCAAAGCCCGCGTCACCCCAGTCATCCACACCGTAATGGATCGTGCTGGCTGGATGCTGGTCGCCTGCTATATGGACCGCGAATCCCCGGCGCATCTCTCTCAGCGCCCTGTTCCTGCCTGAATGGGGCCAGCCGTTCGAGTCTCCATCCGAGGCCTTCTTGTAGTTTTCAGGATATTCGTCTTCGGGCAGGATCGGAACCGAGGGGAGAACCGCACCGCTGGCAGCATTCTCGGGGATGGTGGCCACATTCGAGAAGATCGTCTGGGAGAGGACGACCTTCATCCAGGTTCCGTTCGACCAGTCCGCAGCCCAATCCCGCAGGAAATCGAGCTGCCTCTCTCCCAGCAGTACAGCTCCAGGTACATCAGCCCCGGTGGTGGGATCGAAACCGGGGTTCTGGGGCCATCCGTTGACAAACCTTCCCTCCGGCACCGCAACGGTCGGCGACGATTTCCACTGGCGGTCGGCGATGACGGCGAAGCTCATCCCGCCGTAATTGACGTCCGTGTAATAAACAGAGATGCCCTGCTGGACCGGGGTCGGATCGAAC
>JAGLTZ010000363.1 GCA_023135015.1 Candidatus Latescibacterota bacterium | reverse complement strand
GTATCAGGACCTCACCCTGTTTCGTACGGCTCTTCAAAGCTATATCGCACTCCTTCAATGCCTCGAGCATACCGGGGAAAGCACCGGGGGAAACACGCCTTGCAGCCTCGATAGCACCGTCAGCCGCAAAGGATTTGATACCCACCTCCTTGATGATATTTCCTCGCGAAGCTCCTTCGTCCAGCAGAAGCCGTATCTGATAGATCTCCAGTACATAGCGTGTCAGCACCGACAAAAGGAAAACGGGACCTTCACCCGATTCGAGCAAACGTGTGGCCAGGCGTTGCGCTTCAGCTTCCTCACCACCGATCAAGGTGCGCGGCAGATCCCAGGGTGATTCACCGCGCCTTCTGCCCACCACCCTCTCTACAGTCTCAACGTCCACCGGCGCTCCTGCACCGAGGTAGAGCTCCAGCTTCGTCAGTTCCCCGTCGAGTACCATGAGATTATCCCCCACCAGATCCACAAGCGCCTGTGCCGTACCACTCTCCAGGCGGATCCCCCTCTCGGCAGCCCGATCAGCTACCCATTTGTCAATCTCCCACGGCTTTGGTGCTTCAAATTGCACAACCTGTCCCGAAGGCTGGCTGTCCAGATCGGCAAGCATCCTGTAAGGCCTTTTGCGCCTGTCCAATCCCGGTGCGAGCAGAGCGAGTGTGGTGGCGCCATCTGTTTCCTGGGCCATACGATGCGCCAGGTCGGCGATCGCCTCCTGCTCCGAAGCGGAAAAACTGTTCAAGTCCCTGACCAGAACTACCCTGTGTCCTCCACCGAGCGGGTACTGCAGGATCGTTTCCTCGATCTGTAGAGGGCTTGCATCTCCGGGGGAGAACTGATTGAAATTGAACGCCCTGAATTCCTCATCCACAGCCTTCTCGACCAGGCTTCTGACCTTGGCCCGCATTCTGATCTCGTCATTCCCCAGAAATGCATACACAGACTTGAACATGGGCGGCAAACTACCCGAGGTGGGCGCCGGTGTCAATGTGCGGGGCTATCCGGGCCCAATAATGGCTTGTCCCTCCAGATATCCTATCTGTAGGCTTTCGCCGTCAGACCTGCCGCACAATGAAGGGAACGGTCTGTGTCGACACTTCTACTGGTTGCCGGAACTATCTACGTCGTCTCGATACTGCTCCTCACAGGTGGTCTCTGGAGGGCACTCCGTCGATTCGAGAACGCGAGAGCCCACAGTGCAGGCCAGGTAGAAACCCTGCCTGAATCGGCTGTTGTAGTGGCAACCCGTAACGAAGATGCACACCTTCCGGGCCTGCTCTCCTCGCTGGATGGACAGGAGTACCCTGAGGGACACCTTCATATAGTCATAGTCGACGAGGGCAGCACAGACAGCACAGATCAGATCCTCGCCTCCTTCAGACCCCGCAGGCATAGGTTCCACACCCTCTGTGTGGATGCAGATGCCTCGGAATGCTCGCCGAAGAAGGTCGCTCTGGCTGCCGGCATAGAGGCAACCGATGCCTCCCTGATCCTTTTAACGGACGCGGATACGACACCTCCACCTGCCTGGGCGGCCTCGCTGGCTACAGCCCTGGCAGGCGGATGCCCCGTTGTTGCCGGTCATTCCCCCTCCCAACCGCGCCTCGGGTTACTCGGCTGGGCCGCAGGCATGTGGGAACTCGGCTCCTCGGCGCTTGCCGGTGGATTCATCGGCCTGGGTTTTGCAGTGCATGTCAGTGGACGCAACTGGGGATTCCACCGAGACCTGTTCGAAATGGCAAGAGGATATGAGGGGCTGGAGCATATCCTCAGCG
>JAGLTZ010000362.1 GCA_023135015.1 Candidatus Latescibacterota bacterium | reverse complement strand
ACAGGCTGACCATGAAGATGGTCATTGCAAGGGCCAGCGCAGGGCTCTTTCCTGCCAGTCCGGCCAGGTCGGTCAGGGTTTCGCGACGGTCGGCTCCGCCACCGGCCACGACCAGCACTGAAAAAGCTCCCAGCGTCATCAGGGCATATGCCGCCAGATAGTAAAGAACGCCTGTGCCTCCCAGGGGAGAGGAGGAGGGCGCGCTGCCTACGACGGCGGTGAGAAGGTAGCCGACATGTGCCACACTTGAGTATGCGAGCATCCTCTTGAGGTTCATCTGTGCGATGGCGGCAAAGTTGCCCACGACCATCGAGAGCAACGCGATCCACCAGATCACGTTCTGGATAGAGGTGGCCGGTGTCGCCAGTAGCAGACCGAATATCTTTACTACAGCCGCAAACCCCGCGGCCTTCACAGCGGTTGCCATAAATCCCGTGATGGGTGTGGGCGCGGCCTGGTAGGCGTCGGGTGCCCACATATGGAACGGGACGGCAGCCACCTTGAAACCGAGCCCAACCAGCAGCAGTAAGGCACCGCTCAGCAGAAGCAGGCCGGGACCCTCTGTGGAATCTTCCATGAATGCTGCTATCCCGTCGAAGCCGGTCGTTCCCGTAGCGCCATAGATAAGGGCGGTACCATAGATGAGGAATGCCGATGCAAACGCCCCCAGGAGGAAATACTTGATGGCTCCTTCGCCGCTGCGCCGCTCCCACCGGTTGAGGCCCACCAGAACGTAGGCGCATAGGCTCATGGTCTCCAGCCCGATGATCAGAGTGATGAGGTCTTCGGCCGAGGCCATCGCCATCATGCCGACCACGCTGAATAAGAGAAGCGAGTAGTACTCACCCGGGAAACGGCCGCGGCGCTCTTCGTGGGCTGTGGAGAGGATAACCGTTACAATGGCGACTGCGCAGAAGAGGATGTAGAAAAATATCGAGTACTCGCCCAGAAACCACGCGCCGCTGAAAGCCTTTTCGCGCGTCCCCCACATAAGCGCGCTCACTACTATCCCGGCAAGCAGCCCGGCTGCCGCAAGCCACGGTATGAGCCTGTGCCCCGGTCTGACAAAGAGATCGACGACCAATACAATGGCGGCCGCCGCCAGGACGGTCACCGCCGGGGCGACCGCACTCCATGAGTAGAGCTCCCCGAACATCATCTCACCCCTCCCTCATCCAACGCATCCGGGGCAGCTGGGGCCATTCCGGCTTCGCCTGCGGCGCCTCCGTCGGCCTTATCCTCCCTGGAGACAGCATCATCGGAGTCAACATCGCCGGTGGTGTCCTGGACGAACCTCACCGGTTGGGCGCGGACCGCCCGCATGCGCGCCTCGATCCGGGTGGCGACAGGCTCCAGCGGCCTCAGGAACGGCTTAGGATAGACTCCGATAAGTACTATGAATATGAGGATCGGTACCAGGCTGAGAGTTTCGCGCAGGTCTAGATCGGTGAGTACGCGGTTTTCCTCCTTGTCGAGAGGTCCGAAGAGCACCCCCCGCAGCATCCGCAGCAGGTAGAGGGCGGCAATTACTATGCCGGGCACCGCGAATACGGCGAGCCACGGGTTTACC
>JAGLTZ010000361.1 GCA_023135015.1 Candidatus Latescibacterota bacterium | reverse complement strand
ACCATGCTCAATCTCCTGCCCATCGGCCAGCTGGACGGTGGGCACGTGGCATATGCGCTTGCGGGCCACCGTCAATGGTTGATCGGACCCATCACCGTACTGGTACTGGTCGTCCTGGGGATGACTGTTTCCCGATGGTGGTGGTTGCTGCTTGGTTTCCTGGTGTTCGTCTATCTGGTAGTTGTTGTATCAGTCAGGTTGCTCTACGGTGTGAAGATTCCGATTTCCGGGTTGTGGAAGGGGGAAATCCTCCGCCACCCGCCGGTCCCGGACGAGGGGCCGCTCGACCCGCGGCGGCGCCTCCTGGGGTGGATATGCATCATTATACTGGTGCTATGCTTCATCCCGCTGCCGATAAAAGTCCTCAATCTCCCAGTTTCCTGAGCTCGTCGGCCAGACAGAGCAGAACCTCGTGCACATCGCCTATTATGCCGTAGTCCGCCACACCAAATATGGGGGCTTCCGGGTCTTTGTTGATCGCAACGATCACCTTTGAACGGTTCATACCGGCCAGGTGCTGCATCGCACCGGAGATTCCACATGCCACATACAGACCTGGAGCCACTGTCTTACCGGTCTGACCCACCTGCTCGCTGTGAGGTCGCCAACCTGCATCCACCACGGCCCTGGAAGCTCCCAGCGCCGCCACGAGCTGTTCGGCGACCTCCTCGAGGATCCCCCACTTTTCCGGACCTCCCATTCCACGCCCCCCCGAGACGATCCTGTCGGCTTCGGTAAGGTCGACCTTTGCCCCTTCCGCTGCCTCAACAGGCTCAGCTCTTTCCGCAGATATCTCCCCCGTCCAGGAAACATCAACTGTCTCCACCGCCGGGCTGTTCCCATGGCTGGTGTCCACATCAAAGCTCTTCGGACATATACTGACAACGCAGGCAGGTGTGGCCAGCCTGACGTGCTGAACGATCTTACCTGCGTATACAGGGCGGGTTGCCGTCAGCACGCCCTCCTCCAGATCGATCCCCGTGCAGGCGGCGACGTACCCCACGTCCAGAGCTGCGGCAATACGTGGCGCCAGGTCCTTGCTGGTGCTTGTGGCCGAGAGAAGGATGATCGCCGGGTCGCACGATTCAACCGCCTTCAGAACCGCCCTGAGCCATGCCGTTCCTGAATACGTCCTTAACAACTGATCGTCGGCTACGTAAACGGTGTCTACCCCGAACGGGCCGAATCCCTGAGCCTGATCGGCCACGTCCCCTCCGATCAGAAGCGCCGAACACGACGCTCCCAGTTCGTCCGCCAGCTTCCTGCCGGCGCTGGCGACTTCAGCGGTTACGCTCCGCAGCTCGCCGTCACGTGTCTCTGCGATTATCAGAACCCCACTCGGCATCTTCCGGTTCTCCTTTGATGGACCGTTTACAAACGCCTAGGAGCCTGTCGGAGAAACGCTCCTTAAACGTCTTTTCAGAGTATTTTCGCCTCTTCCTCCAGCAGCCGGACCAGTTCGGGGACAGCTTCGGACCCTTTACCCACAATCCTTCCCTCAGGCCTGGTTGGTGGAAGGATCAGTTTGTCTATTTCTACTGTCGCTTCGCCCTGATCGAGCTCAATTACCGCTATTTCCTTCTTCTTTGCCGCCATTATTCCCTTCAGTGATGCGTACCGCGGTTCGTTCAACCCCTTCTGAGCTGTGATAACGGCTGGTAGATCGGCACTCACGGATTGCTTCCCCCCCTCCACCTCCCTGGTGATCGTCACCACGCCATCTGTCACTTCCAGGCTCACCACTTCTGTCAGGCAGGGTAGATCTAGCAGTGTGGCCAGCATTGGTCCCTGCGCCTGGGTGTCGTCATCCACCGACTGCTTCCCGGTAAGGATGAGATCGTAAGGGCGCTCCTGGAGTGCGGCGGCGTAGAGGTTGGCCTGCTGAAGAGGGTCATCGACCGGCTCAGAGGTCATGATATGAACCGCATCATCGCACCCCAGGGCCAGACAGTTCCGTAGCGCCTGCGAAACCCGGTCGGGGCCGATTCCAACCGCAGTAACCGTCCCCTCTCCAGCTTCCTTCAGCTGCAACGCGGCTTCGACAGCATACTCGTCGTAGGGATTGACGACATACGTGACATCCTGCTCGTCAATGTGCTTCTCATCAGAACCTATCTTGACCCGCGCCGCTGTATCCGGTACCTGGGAAATGCAAACCACCAGATTCATCTATGTTCCTCCGCAAAGTTGTCGCCGCATCGAATCGTCCAAAAAGAACGCTGTAAACGGTACGTAACGCTTCGAGGCCTAACAAGTCTATTCGCCCCTCTGCTGCCCACGCTGGCGCATACGCCCGCGTCCGGGTATCTTCACGTGCCATGAGAAATGCACAACCGACACGTTCCATCATTATGCCGGCCATTGCTGTTACAGCTCTTGCTTTCTTCTCTACAACCACCCCTTCATTCGGCCAGGCGGCCGATGCCAGACTGAGATCCGGACTCGAGGGCCTTCCGATCCGCACCATTACTATCCACGGTCTGGAAAACATGGACGAGGATGTCGTACGCAGGCGGCTCCAACTTACTGTGGACAAGCCCTACCACGTCACAACGGCCCGACGTGACGAACGTGTAATAACAGGTCTCATGACGTTCTGGTCGGTACGTATACATGCTGCAGGTGTTCCTGCCGGCTCGAATCCCCAAACTGTGGAGGTGCATATCCACATCGTGGAGAGATTTGCATGGTTCGCTGCCCCTCAGATCACTTGGTCCCCTGAAGAAGAGTGGTCGTACGGCCTATATGGCGGTCATCTCAACCTAGCACGCCGCGGCCATCGACTCTACCTCTCCGGCCTCACCGGCGGCGTCCGATACCTGATGGTCAGCCTCCATAACCCGTGGAACGGTCGAAACCATGAGTCCTTCGAGATAGATGTATCCAACGTCCGTATCAGGAACAACCTCTACGACTTAAAGGAATCTGGCGAGAGACTCAGTCTCAAGCTGGGCCGGTGGTTCGGACGAACGGGTCGGGGCCAGATTGGTCTCCTCTACAGACGCGTAGAGGGTACCTACCCTTGGTATGCTGCATTCCCCGGTTTACACTTCCACGACCGCCTGCATATGTTCTGGCTTTTTCTGGGCCGGGACACCAGCGATCCGTGGGGATATCCCAGGATCGGCCAGACAGTCGGGGTAAGGTTGGAGCAGAACGGTGGCCTTCTCGGTGGAGATCTCTCTGGTGGAGCCGTGAGGGTTAACATAAGCAGGCGAGACCGAATTTCCGGGAACTGGATATTAGCCAGCCTTGTGACCCACGACTCCAGGTGGGGTGATATTCCCTTCTGGCGATTGCTCACTTTGGGTGGTGCAAACAGCCTGCGCGGATACCCTCTGGGCAACTATCTGGTTACCCGCCGGTGGGAAATCACCGGAGAGCTGCAATGGTACGCTGTCCCGATGCATGTCGTACCTATGGGGATCCTGGGGGATCAGATCGTAGGCATCTCCCTCTCGCTTTTCGTCGACGCGGGGGCCGGCAGTGGCGTACTTCGCAGTTGGGAACCGCAGCCGTGGTCAGATCGTACACCAACCCTGGCATCGGGGGGAGTGGGTTGTTATTTCCACAACGCGCTCTTCGGTACAATACGAATCGAAATGGCGTGGCCGGAGCACGGTCCGCGCCAATTCATTTTCGGGCTCGGCACCAAGTTCTGATATCACGCGCCGACTACCTCCGCCACCCTTCCCTCTACATCCCTCATTGCATTTCGTGTATCTACAACAAGCGAGGCCTCAGCCGCCAACAGCTCGTAATCTATATTTCTGTGATCGGTCACGATAATTACAACGTCCTGGTCACCTACAATGCCGCTCTCCAGATCCACTGAGCTTCTCCCGGCCAATAGCGGATAATCACGTGTGGCGGGAAGGATAGGAACGAGGGGGTCGTGATATATGACTTTCGCCCCAGCTTCTTCGAGCACAGTCATAAGCTTCAGACCGGGCGACTCACGTGTATCGCTTATATCCCGCTTGTATGCCATACCTACCAGGAGCACTTTGGCGCAACCCAGCTCAACTCCCCGCTCCTCAAGCGCCATCCTTGTTCTCTGCAGCACATAATCGGGCATCGATGCATTGATTCTTCCAGCCAGCTCGATGAACTGAGTTTTAAAATCGTATTTCGTTTTGGCCCTCCAGTCGAGATAGAAGGGATCTATCGGCAGGCAGTGCCCTCCCAGACCCGGACCTGGGTAAAAAACCTGGAATCCGAACGGCTTGGTGGCAGCCGCACCTATTACTTCCCATATATCAAGCCCCATCCTGTCTGCAAGCATCTTCATCTCATTGACAAGGGCAATGTTGACTGTACGGTAGATGTTCTCCAGCAGTTTTGCCATTTCTGCCACTTCCAGCGTTGAGACAGGCACTACCTCAGGCGTAATGAGGGAATACAGATCCACAGCAAGCCTCAACGACTCCTTATTTAGACCTGCAACAATTTTCGGGATTTCGGTAAGCTCGTGGTCCGGGTCTCCCGGATCCACCCTCTCAGGGGAGAAGGCCACATGGAAATCCTTTCCTGCCGCCAGCCCTGACTCACTCTCCAGAATGGGAATAAGAACCTCACGTGTGGTTCCCGGATAGGTGGTGCTTTCCAGGGACACTAATTGGCCCACCTGAAGATGCTTCCCCAGCTCTTTTGCCGTCGACTCCACAAAGGACAGGTCAGGTGTCATGTCATGTGTCAATGGTGTCGGCACAGTTATGACAACTGCGTCAATTTTTTCAATTTCTGCCATATTGGCTGAAAGCACGGTCTTTTCGGCCAGAACCCTACTTATCGACGTGGCAGGAATGTGCGAAAGATACGATTCTCCCCTACCCAGCAGATCGATCTTATCGGGATCTATGTCTATCCCCACCACTTCACACCCGGCGTTGCGAAATGCCAGTAGCAGGGGCAGTCCAACATAGCCCAGGCCGACTATCCCAACACTTTTTTCCTGTATCGGGGAGGAGGCTCCATCCTTATCAGCCATTTTTACTCCTCTTTTTGCTCAATGCATAAAGTAGAATGCCACCCGCAACAGCCACATTCAGCGATTCAACCGAATCTGAGGTTGAAATGTGCACAGCACTGCCTATCGAACTTAGATCCGGGCCCACACCACGAGCTTCACTACCCAGCAGAAGCAGCCACGGTTCGGGGGGCGGCTCCCTGGGCGGTGGCGAGCCACCGTGTGCCACCGCACGAAATATTGCCCACCCACGGGCCTCCAGGACCTGCAATATAGGTTCAAGTAATATGCCTTCTGCTACATACGGCAGGTCAAGTACACTCCCTGCGGCAGCCCTGACAACTTTGGGGTTTGTTATTTCAACCGTACCTTTTCCCATCAGGACCCCATCCAGGTCGAAAGCATCCACCGCCCTCAGCAGGCTCCCCACATTGCCGGGATCGCTCACTGAATCGAGGCAGAGTAAACGGCCGGCCCTGCATCTTTCCAGATCATCTATCAGCTGTTCTGTCTGCGGCCGGCGGACAGGTGCCCAATCTATCCAGCCAATCAGACCGGATGGCGTCTGCGTCCCTGCAATCTCATCAAGCTGCTCCTGTGATAGGGATCTTACCTTGATTCCGGCAGCTACGGCCCGCTCCAGAAGAGCGCCGATCGAAGCCCCATCTGACGCCTCAGGCGTTACAGCCAGCAGATGCACCTTCTCGGGGAACTGCAAGGTGCTGTCGAGCGCCCTTACACCCTCAATAAGGAATGCGCCCCTTCGCTCACGCACCGATTGATGAGTAAGCGCCCTGAGGGATCGTAGCTCAGTCCGACTCAGTGGCTGCACCCGTAGCAGCCTCCAGCTCTGTGGTTGGTGGGGGACGCAGGAGACGAATATACAGCATTCCACCCAGAGCCCCGAACATGGCGAAAATCGCAATTAGAAACATCGTCATAAAGAAATGTACAATAACCATCGCCATACCACTTTCTGCCAGGCCCTCGAACATCTCGATGCTCTGCTCCGGTATAGTTTCCGGCAGAACACCCTGCAGGCTGCTCAGCATGCTCTCCACCGAAGGACCGGCTACAAACCTGTAAAGTA
>JAGLTZ010000360.1 GCA_023135015.1 Candidatus Latescibacterota bacterium | reverse complement strand
TAAATGCCGCGGGCAGCGAGTTGAAGGCCACATCCTCGCAGCGATCGGCCCAGATCGGGTCGCCCGTGATCCAGAGCAGAGTCTCGAGCGAGAGCATCATCTCCACCATGCCACAGGTCTCGACCGCCTGGCGCGGATCAGTGTAACCGGGCCGGCAGTTCTCGTCCCCGGCGAACATCCCCCCAGGCACCTGTCCGTACATCTCCCTGATCGTGGCGAAGTTCCGGTAGGAAGCCTCGAGATGCATGTCGTCGTGCGACTGCATCCAGTAAGTCGTCGGCTGCCCAAAGGCCTGTGACATGTTCACGTTGTGCCAGTCCACAACCCCGCTCGTCCAGTCGGCGGTCCGCCGGTGTACCTTCGTGGCAAGGTCGAGCAACCACGGCTCTCCGTTGCGATTGTAGAGCCAGTAGACGCTGAAGAGCAGGTCACCGCCGCGCATCTTCGGCCAGTAGCCGAGCAGGAAACGGTCTTCGGGTACACCATGGAGGTAGCGGAAGTAGCGAGTCATGAGCTCGATGACCCGCTCATCGCCGGTGAAGTCGTACCAGTCCTGCAGGCATAAGAGCATGATCATGTTCGGCCAAAGATCTTCGCGGCCCGTCAACCTAGTGGCGGCCCCCGACCGTCCCCTGTCGGGGCCGAACCAGCCATCCTCTTTCTGGCTCGAAAGTGCGGCCTCGATCCATGTCCGAGTCTCAGCGATCATCTCCTCGTCGCGCAGCAGGTAGGCCAGGTTCGAGTACCCTTTGAGCCAATAGGGGGGTTCCTCCCAACCGTGGACCCCCTCCCCCGCTGGGCTTAGCCAAGCGTTCCCCTCCTTTACGAGGAAACGGCTGATCTTCCCCAGATGCCCATGGAACCCCTCGGCCTGCAGTTCGAGCTGCTTCAGGAGCCACCCTCGCGGGCGGATCGACCGGATCGGCAACTTGATGAGCGGGTTGGGTTCGAGAGGTTGCCGGTTCACCAGGTAATAGCTGTCCCCGCCCACTATGAGGGGCCTGTCCACGATACTCACCTCATGCCGGGAGCAGGCTGTGGTTAGAAGAACCATACCCATTAAAAACATTAGCCCTGTCTGCTGAGTTCTCATGACGTCCATCCTCGGGAGTATGAAGGTGGGGAATGAGGTGATGGTTTGGCGTCCTATGCCTCTTCAACCACCGTCCAGTCCATCGCATCCGCCAGAGCGAAGAGCGGCTCCTTTAGATCACCGTAGATCGTAACTCTGTGCCAGCCCCACCTGTCCCACATCGTAAAGAGCTTCTCGATATCGCCCACGGGCTCCACAACCAGCTTCGTTCGGCACGCCCTGTCATCGGGGTCGTTGGCGACCGCTTTCCCCTGATGGATGAGGACTTCCTTGCGTTCCCGGAAGAACTCGACCGTTGTTGTCATATAGCCGAGCGGCATGATCGAACGCACCGAGGCCCCCTGCCGGTCCTCTGAATGCGTGAGTATCTGGAAGGGATTCACCAGACCGTTCGGGCCGAAGACCCTGTTGGACGCAACACAGTGGGCGTAGATGATCTTCCGCCCGGAGGTATCGATTACCGGATCGGAAATATACCCCGGCCGTCCGCCGGTCAACGTCGTCAGCGCCATCATCGTGGAGGTGGACCGGAGGTCGCACTCACATCCTCCGATCAGACCCTCGTTGTTCAACTCGTGGAATCCCAGACAGGGATAGGCATGAATGTGACCGCCGTAGAAGCCGCCCAGGCAGTTGATGGTGATGGCCCGGGCCCCGTGCCTTGCAAGGACAGCCTTCATGCCGAGGTACATGGCCGCCGACGATTCGAGTGTCTCGCGTGTAACACCGGTAATAACCGCCGCGGTGTGTTCCCAACGGTCAGCGATCACCCGGGCCTCGTCGAAATCTGCTGCTTCCCATGCATCGTTGACCTCCGAGAAGGGGATGAAGAGCACAGGCATTCCCATGATCGATCCGCCGGACCGGGACTCCTGATCCCGCACCGCGAGGATCA
>JAGLTZ010000036.1 GCA_023135015.1 Candidatus Latescibacterota bacterium | reverse complement strand
ATCTCGAGCAGCCTGTTCTCCTCCATGCCCATCGCCTCGGCCATCGGCTGGGTGAGCCCGCCGTCCGGAGTAATCCTGTTCGTAGCGAGGTTCAGCATGCCGCCGTTGGAGTAGTAGTACTCCTTGACCCCCCCGGCCGAGTTAGTCTGCCTGGAGGAATAAACGACCTGGAAACCCTTCGATTCGTCATAGAGCGGACCGTAGTCGAAGACCCCGGTGAATGTATCCCAGTTCCGCCGCCCGTCCTTCCACAGATAGATACCGCCGTTGGCCACAACGCTCCTGGGGTGAGGCAAGTCGGTGAACCAGTGGACCGTATCAATCTGGTGTACCATCCACTGGCCGGGGATTCCCGAGGAATACGGCCAGAAGAGGCGGAATTCGAGGTACTTGCGCGGATCCCATGGTTCATAGGGCCTGTTTATCAGATACCTGCGCCAGTCGGTATCCTCTTCCCGAAGTTCGGCAACGAGACCGGGACGGCGCCAGCGACCGGGCTGGTTCACGTTCCACGTCATCTCCACCGTTACGATATCGCCGAAGCGTCCCGAACGGATGAACCTGTCGGCCGCAATGTAGTTGGCAGCACTCCTGCGCTGGGTGCCCACCTGAACGATCCTGTCGGAACCCCGGACAGTCTGGAGGGAATCACGGTTATCTTCCATCGTGTTGGCGAACGGCTTCTCGACATAGACGTCACAGCCGGCTTCCACGGCCTGAATGCAGTGCCGGGCATGCTGGAAATCGGCCGTGCTGATGATCACGGCATCCACCTCGCCGGAGTCGTACAGCTCCTCGTTGTTGCGCATCGGTCGGATCGTATGGCCGGTCTTCTCCTCCAGGAACGCCACACCCTCCCGCAGGCGGCGGTTCCAGATATCTGAAACGGCTGTGAGATCAAAGTTGTACTCCTGGGAGAGACGGTGCATCGCCGGGATAAGTGATCCGCGCGCCCGGTCTGAGAAACCGACGACCCCGACCCGCACGCGGTCGTTGGCCCCACGGATCCGCATATAGTTCGCCGCCGGCAGACCTATTGCCAATCCGGCAGCACCTGCGGTTGCGGTCTCTATGAAATTCCGGCGTGTGATTCTCTCTCCAGTCATCTTCTTCCTTTCCTTTCCCTGCAGCCTCTATTACAGGTTGATGCTGAAATTGCGCCAAAACGCCGTTGGCGTGCCAGTCTAATAATGTCCGATCTCCCTAATCTTGATGTTCCGATACCATACCGCATCGGTATGGTCCTGTAACACTATGTGGCCCCTTCTCTTCTCTCCAAAACCCGTAATACCCCTGTATTTGCTGGCTGCAAGCAGATCATCCATCCGGGGCGTTCCAAGATCGTACTCCAGAACCTTCACCCCGTTGAGCCAGTGTTCTCCATGGTTTCCACGAAAGATAATCCACGTAGAGTTGAATTCTCCCACAGGCTCCAGGGTCTTGTCTTTCGGCGCGATCAGGTCGTAGAGTGCCCCCGCCGTTCTGTTGGGACCTTTCTGTGCATCCGGATGCCGCTGGTCATCGAGGATCTGGTATTCAAACCCGAGCGCTGCATACCGGGGCGGATGTGATGTGGACATTTCCTCCGACACGTTGTACTTGATACCGCTGTTGCCCGCCGGACTGATCTTCCACTCCAGATAGAGCTCGAAGTTCTCGAAAGTCCTCTCAGTCATCAGGTCTCCGCCCTCGAGAGGCTGTCCGTCCGCCTGGAGAGGCACTTCACCGCTGGGAACCTTCTTTATCGCGCCCTCCTCTATTACCCAGTGACCTTCCGGGATCCCATCGCGGCCCAGACCGCGCCATCCCTCGAACGTCTCCCCATCGAAAAGCAGGACCCAGCCCTCTGCTCTTTCTTCGGCCGTCAGAGTATTGTGAACCTGTACCTGCTCCAGGAAACCAGGGTCACCACCCCCGGCACAGGCCATAGATACGGCAGCCAGAACAAGCAGGGTAATCAGCCTCGGATATGTTTTCACAGCTGCACACCTCTACGGTGATCGTGCCGGATGGCACCGGACCCTCTTTTTACACTAATATGCATTACCAGTTCCCATACGGATATTCTGGATGGGAGCTATACTATCCTTACATGGGTGGTTCTAACAAAGGAGTTGAGATGAAGAGAATGGTCAGGCGTGAGTTTTTCCGGAGCTCTACAAAGGCTGTCGCCGGTGCCACAGCACTCGTCTCGGGCGTTAATCCCGCCGTTGGAGCCATGCACCTGTCCGAAAGAGTCAGTCCCAACGACAGGATCGGCATAGCGGCCGTCGGAATAGGCGGGATGGGAAAGTCGAACCTGCACGATTTCCTGCGCGTCCCGGAGGTCGAGTGTCTGGCGCTGGCCGACGTCGACGAGAAGCACCTCGAGGAGGGTCTGATGATTGTCGAAGAGGCCAGGGGGAAGAGGCCTGAAGGTTACAAGGACTTCCGCAGGATCATCGACCGCAATGACATAGATGCTGTCATCGTCTCGACTCCCGATCACTGGCACGCACTGCCGACGGTCCTGGCCTGCCAGACAGGCAAGGACGTCTATGTGGAGAAGCCGCTCGCGACGACCATCGAAGAGGGACGCGCCATGGTCAATGCGGCCCGCCGGTACGAGCGCGTAGTACAGGTGGGCACGCAGCAACGCAGCGCCGGTCACTTCCAGGAGGCAGTGGCGTTCGTACGGACCGGTGATCTGGGCAGAATCCGCATGGTACGGGCATGGACGTACCTCGACTGGAAGGGTGGCATCGGCAGCCCGCCCGACGGGGATCCTCCACAGCACGTCGATTATGACCTGTGGCTCGGGCCTGCCCCAAAGCGTCCGTTCAATCCGATGAGGTTCCACCATAACTTCCGGTGGTTCTGGGATTACTCCGGCGGCCTGATGACCGACTGGGGTGCCCACATGGTGGACGTGGTGATGTGGGCGATGGAATCAGATCCCGTAGGAGCAATGGCGATCGGCGGCAAATACGGCTTCCCGGACGACATCAGGGAGACCCCCGACACGCAGCAGTCGATCGTGGAGTTCCCCGAATTCTCATTGATTTGGGAACACATGATCGGTTGCGGGATCGGCCCCTGGCAGCGCGAGCACGGAGTTGAATTCCACGGGGAGAACGGTATTCTCATCGTGGACAGGGGAGGCTGGGAAGTTCTTTCGGAAACGGACAAGTTAAGGCAGCCGGAAAGGGTCCTCCGTATGACCCCGACCCCGCGCCAGGCAGCATCGCAGGATTATCACTTCACACACGTCCAGAACTTCCTCGAATGCATGAAGTCACGAAGCAGGCCCGTCTCTGACGTCGAGATAGGGCACAGGTCAGCAATCGCCTGCCACCTGGCGAACATCGCGGTACGCCTGCGCCGCTACTTCCGCTGGGATGCCGGAAAAGAACTGATAGTCGGTGACACAGAGGGACAGGATTTTGTCGGCAGGTCCTACCGAGAACCGTGGGAGCTGCCCGGAGAGTAATATCCTGAAGCCTGGAGGAAAAAAACCGTGGAAAAAAGCTCAAGAAGAGAGTTTGTCAGATTAACCGGTATGGGTCTTGCCGCGGCATCCCTGCCCCACCGAAAGGAAATTGTGCCGGGTGGCCGAAGGGAGGAAGCGAAAGAAGGGGAAGAACAGCTGCAACTCGGAATGGCCTCCTATACCTTCCGCAAATTCGGCCTCGAAGATACGCTGGCCATGACCAAAAGACTCGGGCTGGAGAGGATCTCCTTCAAGAGTTTCCACCTCCCCCTGAACAGTACCGGGGAAGAGATAAAGTTAACAGCCGCAAGGGTCAGAGATGCCGGGTTGGAGCTCTACGGCTGCGGTGTGGTCTACATGAGGAACCAGGGGGAGGTACATCAGGCCTTCGATTACGCAGCTGCAGCGGGAATGAAGGTCATCATCGGGGTCCCGAACCACGCGCTGCTTGACCTGGTGAACAGTAAGGTCCGTGAGTTCGATATCCAGGTGGCCATCCACAACCACGGTCCGGGTGACCCGCTCTATCCCACACCGGAGAGCGCCTACCGAAGAATCACAGACCTGGATCCCCGCGTCGGGCTGTGTCTCGATGTGGGGCACGCCAAACGTTCCGGCATAGACCCCTCCGTGTCGGCGGAAAACTTCAGGGATCGTCTGCTCGACGTGCACATCAAGGATGTCTCTGCCGCCTCCAGAGCGGGAGGTACAGTTGAGATCGGCCGGGGAGTTATCGATATCCCGAAGTTCCTCCGCACTCTGATTAGACTCGATTACACTGGAACCGTAGCCTTCGAGTTTGAGAAGGATGCTGACGATCCCCTTCCGGGAGTTGCGGAATCGGTGGGATATGTCAGAGGAGTCCTTTCAGCCATCGGCGGCTGATTCACCACCGGCCGTAACCTTAATACTCCGGGAGGGCCGACATGATAACAAAGCACTCACGCAGATCATTCCTCAGACAGACATGCACCGCGGCACTCGCACCGATCGTGACTGGATACAGCGTATTTGGAGAAGATACCGGGGTGGGACCGCAGGTGTTTCGTCCCCTCATCGGAGTCTGTACGTCTGTCAGACAGGCCCCCCTTCTGAGAGAGGTCGGCATCGACTACATCGAAGAATCGGTGCGCCGGCTGCTCATCCCGGACAGACCGGAAGAGGAGTTCGCGACCAATCTGGAAGCCGCGCTCCAATGCGGCCTCCCCGTGATTGCAAACAACGGATTCCTGCCCGGCTCCCTCAAGTCAACAGGACCCGACTCAGACCATGAAGGAGTACTCGAATACGCAGCGACTGCTTTCAGGCGGGCGGAGCAGGTCGGGATCAAGACAATAGTGTTCGGCTCCAGCGGATCGCGCTCGATACCCGAGGGATTCGACCGCGACAGGGCCGAAGAGCAGTTCGTCTCCCTGTTGAAGAACATGGGACCGCTTGCCTCAGCCCACGATGTGGTAGTGGCGGTCGAGCCGCTCCAGAGGAGCGAGACCAACTTCATCAATACCGTCGTAGAGGGAGCCAGAATAGTCCGGGCTGTCAGTCATCCAAACATCCGCCTTCTTGCCGATATCTTCCATATGCTCAGAATGGAAGAGCCACCTGATCATATCCGTCTGGCGGGCGAGCTGATATGCCATCTGCACATAGCCGAGAAAGCCAGGAGGACTCCGCCTGGAGTGGAGGGTGATGACTTCAGGTCTTATTTCCAGGCGTTGAAGGACATCGGTTACAGGGGTGCGATATCTATCGAGTGTGGCTGGGATAGCATGTCTGAACAGCTGCCCGTCGCATTGAAGACCCTGCGCGAACAGCTGGTATGGGAAAGACTGTCTCTTTTAAAATAATCTTGAGTGCCGGATGGGGTTTTGGCAAACGACAGCCTTGTTCAGGTGCACTCCCATTTGTCGAGGAACTTCAGAGGGAGGTCTGATTTCGGGTCGCGGTAAATGATCTGAAGCCCCCCGCTCAACCCACTCTCCATGAAAACAGGTGCCGTGAGAACCGGCAGTGCGGCCATGCTGGCAGGCGTTGTAAGGGTCAGGATGTGATTACGGAAGGACTCGGTCAGCTGATCTTCGGCAGGAGCCGGCATTGTGGTCGCAGGCAACACGGCATAGTCATGGCTTTCGAACAGCCGGTCAAAGAAATCACTTAAAAGTCGTCTGGCTTTCTCGGCTGCTTCTACATCGCTACCGCTCCACTTCCGACCCCGGTCGATGCGCTGCCATACAACCGGGTTGTACTGATCTCGACAGCGGTCCAGCCATCTTTCGTGAACCTTAAATGCCTCCCGGCTCTGTAGAATGCTGTAGTGTTTCGGCAGATCCTCAGTGGCGGCATGAAAGTGATCCGTTATGGATGGATCTTCCTGAAGATCGAGAGCATCCAAACGGGCCGAATATTCCGCCTTCAGATCCGGGGTGAAAGAAAGGTCAGCAGGCTCGAGCAGCACGCCGCCCGGGGAATCCCCTGAGGGAGAAGGATCCAGCATCAAGCGGACGGCGGTTTTCATGTCCTCTTTCGTCGCCGTGAACCATCCGGCAGTATCGAAGCTGGGGGATAGGGGGAAGCAGCCTCTCCGGGACCAGTCATCCGGCGTCAGGCGTATGCCGTAGATGCCGCAGAAGGCAGCCGGCACACGGACCGATCCGCCGGTATCCGTCCCCAGCGCCAGTGGAACGATTCCCTTGCCCACCGCCCAAGCTGAGCCGCTGCTCGATCCTCCGGTCAGACGTTCCGGAAAGTGTGGATGGGGACAGTTGCCGAAATGAAGGTTCCGGCCTGAAAGTCCGTAGGCGAACTCATTCAGGTGGGTTTTCCCTACAGGTGTAGCGCCCAGATTGAATAATTTCTTCACGAACGTAGAAGTGATAGATGGAATACCATATTCCTGGGCTAGAAACTTCGACGAAGCAGCCGTTGGCCAGCCGGCCACATCGTAGAGGTCTTTAATAAGAAAAGGAACACCCGCCAGCGGAAGGTTGCCCCACTCCATCCTGTCAACTGCCAGGTCCGGAATTGACCCGGCTTCCGGAAGGTATGCAATAGCTGCCCCAGCTTCCGATGCTGCAACGGCAGAAAGCTGCTGCTTGAACTCTGCAAGAACTGCATCAGGGGAATCGAGTGAAATACCGGTCCAGTCTGTGAAAGCCTTACGAACCCGCAGCCGGGTATCTTGTTTCTGTCCAGCTCTGCCTGTCATCTGAATCTAGTGAAACCTCCTGCTCAGCTGCCTTCCCGCACCTTCGTTCGAGCGTTCACCTTTTGATATCGCCGACGAAAAGGGGTAGTATGACCCCGAAAACGCCGACAGGAAAGGACTGCAGGAGCCACATCATGGATGAATACCCCAAATCGGTCGAATTAAAAGACGGTTCAATGGTCAACCTTCGGATAATGACTGATGATGACCTGGATGACATGATATCGTTTTTCCAATCCATCCCGGATGAAGACAGACTCTACCTCCGGTCAGATACGAGAAACCCCGATAACGTAAGGCGTCGATTCGGAAACCTCAATTACGATAACATGTTTCCGATACTGGCCATAGCCGAGGACGAAATCATTGGGATAGCAACACTTTTCCGTGCCGAGTTCGGTTGGATGAGGAATCTGGGAGAAATCCGGGTCGTCATTGCCAACAAGTATCAGCGAAAAGGTCTGGCCACTATCCTGATTCGAGAACTGTTCTTCCACGCCTTGAGTAAGAAGCTCTACAAGATCCAGGCGGAGCTGATGGACACTCAAGCATCTGCTATGGCTGCGGTGGAACGCCTGGGTTTCCACAAGGAAGCCACTCTGCACAAACACGTTACCGATGTCAGGGGAGTGCGAAGAGATCTTGTCATCATGTCGTTGGACGTGGAAGAACTATGGTACCTCATGGAGGACCATATCAAGACACGCGACTTCCGTATTCACTGACTATCTGATCATATAGCCGTGAGTGCCCGGAGGATACTCCGGGCACCCGCGGCCTGAGGTC